>JAYUVA010000026.1:0-3390 GCA_043754375.1 Candidatus Kuenenia sp.
GCACCCGGTTTTTGTACGGAAGTGTTTCCGGCTATTTTGTCCCCATTCGGTTGTCCCCATTCGGTTGTCGCATTTCATGGGACGCAGGGAGACAACCGAATGTGGGACAACCGAATGAATCGCACGGAAATAAGCAACGGACAGCCTGAACGCCCCCAGGATCTGTCGCTTTCCAGAATCTCCAAAATGTGTCATTCGTGGCCGCGTGAGGTATAAAGCCGGGACTACGAACGGCAACAAAAAGCAGTCTGTCCTGGTTCAGGTGTTTCATTCACGGCCGCGCACGGTGTAGAATGCCGAGGCAGGAATTTCTGCTCCCGCCATTTGTCCCGCCTGATTTCGTATTCCGAATCGAACCGCATGACGACGCGCCGCGCAACAACTCCTGTCGATCGCATCCGATCCGCCTCACGCCGGCATTTGCTGCAGGTGGGATATTCCGGTTTGATGGGACTGGGACTGAATTCGCTCATCCCGAGACGAACTGCGGCTGCCGAATCTTCGCCCGCCGTCGCAGCACCGCGTGCGAAGTCGCTGATCATTGTCTTCTGCACGGGAGCGATCAGCCATCATGACACCTTCGACATGAAACCGAACGCCCCAAATGAGATTCGGGGTGAGTTCAATCCGATTGCCACTTCTGTCACGGGAACTCAGATTTGTGAACACCTGCCGCGTCTTGCCACGCGCGCCCATAAGTATGCGCTGGTCCGCAGCCTGTCGCACACGGACAACAATCATCTGATGTCAACGCATCATGTTCTCACCGGTCACATTCAACCAGGGGCATTCTTTGACAAGGTCGCGTCCCGCGATGACTGGCCGTGTTACTCGGCGGGGTGCGAGTACCTTCGGCCGCGAAGCGACGGTATTCCCAGCGGTGTCAACCTACCGACGTTTCTGATGTCGTCACCCCTGACGTGGCCAGGTCAGCACGCTGGTTTTCTGGGACCGAAATACGATCCATGGCAAATCGTCGGCGATCCCAATAGTTCTGATTTTCGAGTGGATACTTTGACGCTGTCGAAGGAAATAGATGCCACGCGTCTCAATCAGCGTCGAGGTCTGCTGCAGGCGCTCGATCAGCAGACTGACGTTGCTTCGGATATCGGTGCGTATCGGATGACGGAAGATCAGCGACTGGCGTTTACGATGCTTGCCTCCGGGCAACTGTCGCAGGCGTTTGAGCTGAATCGGGAAGCCGATACGGTTCGCGATCGCTACGGACGTCATGCGTTTGGACAGTCGTTACTGCTGGCTCGACGACTTGTGCAAGCGGGTGTCCCGATCGTACAGGCCAATATGGGGCCCGTGCAGAACTGGGACCATCATCAGGCGATCTTTCCGACACTCAAAGGACGCATGTTAACGCCGCTCGATCAGTCGGTCTCCGCGCTGCTGGATGATCTGGACGAAAACGGATTGCTCGACCAGACGATGGTCATGGTGTTGGGTGAGTTCGGTCGTACACCAAAGATCAACAAGGATTCCGGCCGCGATCACTGGGGCCCGTGTTTCACAGGCCTGTTCGCCGGTGGCGGAGTGCTTGGTGGCAAAGTGATTGGCCACTCGGATGACATCGGTGCCTATCCGGCATCTGCTGCATTTTCCCCCGACGACATCGGTGCGACCATCTATACGGCGCTGGGCATTGATCCACATGCCGTTGTGCATGATCGAATCAATCGCCCTGTGCATCTGAATCAGGGCAAGGTGATTGAGGCGTTGTACGCCGACGTCAGTGTTTGAGGTTGCACCGGCAATTCAGCGTTTCCTGGATGATGTTCTGCCTGCAGAATTTCTGCTGGCTGGCTGAAAATGAAAAGACGCCAGGACCATTGTAGTCCGGGCGTCTTCATTGAGCGGAAATGGAGTCACTTCCATTCAGACATTAATCACTGAATTGAAAAGCCTTTCAGGTGGGTATTCGTTTTGGCGTACTCATCGAGCTTCGCCTTGTAGTCCAGTGTCGGGTTGGTCACTCGAAAACTGCACACCTGATTTCCAGGATCCGTCTGAATGTCGGAAATGCCATCAATTTTTGTCAGATCGCTTCGCACGGAAGCGGCACAGCCACCTCACGTCATATTCGGCACGCTCAGAGACACAAGAACGCCCTCGGCCGTCTTTGAGACAGCAGGAGCAACTGCAGGAGCAGGATCAGGAGCAACAGCGGGAGTCTGCGAAACTTCGACAGATACGGGATCCGTCTCAGTTGCACAGCCCGCGATGGATGCCATGACCCCTGCGGTCAACAGCATTGGTACAAACTTCTTCACAGTCATTCTCCAGTAGAAACCAACAACACAAAAAATGGTTGTGAGCCATCATCGTTCAAGGGCTTACTTGAAAAACAATGAACTCTTCCAACCCGACACGCAAATGACGCCGTCAGCGTCGCTTGCGTATCGAGCCGAAGTCCCGAGCGCATTCTAGGCTGATATCCCGTTACAGGACAGAGAATGTCTGGAATCCGGCACAGCGAAACGGCTATTCCTGGCGTGCGGAGAGCTTTCCAACCTCGTCCGGCGTCAGCGCTCGATCGAAAACCGCGATTTCGTCGAGACGGCCTTCCCAGTTATCGGCATTGTCGCTGCGGCCACCGAAATAGAACTGCTTGAGTTCCTCCGGCGAAACGGGAACCGAATGCTGCTGAATCTCCGGTTCGGCGTTTCCGTTCAGATACACTCGGATCGTCGTCCCCTCCCGTATCAGCACTACATGATTCCATGTCCAGCGATCAATCGTGGTCTTGCCGATCAAAGGGTCATGAAGGCCGGTGCTGTCGCCATGCTGAAAGATGAGCTTACCAGGCACTGTCGCCGTGCCGCCGATTCCCAGGTGGTCACCATGAGGACTCAGTCCATGATTATTGTCGCGTGACATCATCCAGCCTGCGGTGCTTCGCCCGTCGTTCGGCATTCCGTTCCAGATCCACAATGAAACCGAATAATGATCGTTCAATTCCGGCAGCCGAGCGCTCAGTCTGCCCCCCGCAAAATGCGCCGCGCGATTGGTTTCGGATCTAAGGCAAAACGCATCCGATCGTGGCCCAGCCAGAAAGAAGACCACGCCCGGCTCATAGACGGCATCGTGATAATGCGGCGAAGAATCAATCGCGTGAGGAGCTGCCATCTCGTCCATGCGCCACCAGGCAGCAGGCCCGACGGCTGCGATCGTTTCAGCAGCCACTCCCATTGTTTGATGGGCTCGTCGGCGAGTTTTTCCGGTGACTTCTTCCAGCAACTGCAGGTCGGCTTCCGCGATTTTTGGTTCCGCCAGAACTTCCAGTCCGGCTGACCGCGCGGCCCACGTATTGTAGCCGCCGAGCAGATGTTGTTCCGGAGGAGGAATGTATCCATCGCCGCCGTTGGCCAGTTCAATCACCAT
>JAYUVA010000027.1:0-4996 GCA_043754375.1 Candidatus Kuenenia sp.
TTCCTGTTTTGGAGGCGCAGCAGCGACGCGTGTTTGCGAGCTGGTGGCGCGAAGTGCCTCCAGTGCACGGGCGACCTGTTCCTTTGTCGACGCCGCCTGTGACAGCGGTGCCTGATTTATTCCCTGTTGAGCCACGGAATTTTTCGTGATTCCCAGCGCAAACGCCAACGACAGGCATGCCATCAGCGCAGCACGAAATCCTCGCCGGTGCGGAGAGCCAGGTGTTTGCCTGTTGTCGTGAGGTCGTATCATATCACCGCTTGTCATCAGCGTTCACTATTTCCGTAATCCTGACGGCGAATCGATCGTCCACGACAACCACTTCACCACTGGCAATCCGCACACCCTGAGCCATGACATCCACTGGTTCAGTCACCGCTCGGTTCAATTCGACCACAGCTCCCTCGCCCAGCTTCAGTAGCTCGCCAATCGGCATGGTGACCCGACCAATTTCCACAGAGATTTCAATACTGACTTCGGCAAATCGTTCCAGCGGCATTGCCGCATTGGCGCGTGAACGTGACACCTGCGGAAACTCCACAGGATGCGCTTCCGGCACGATAGATTCTCCCTGCAGCATGATCTCATTGAGTGCTGAGTCGGATATTTCAGCGGCATCGGCAGTGCCAGTGGTTGCAATGCTCACGTCGTTTTTCCTAGTCTTTTTTTGATACAAGTATACGGAAGCCCTGCCTCTGCCCCAGCCGGCAGGCATGGCCAAGAAAATGCAGACGCCCTGAGATCTGCGCTTCGAGTGGATTGCCGATCGACTGATCAAGGATCAGGACATCGCCAATCGTCAGCTGATGCATCTCACCCAGTGACAGTGACGCTCTTCCAAGACTGACCGACATGGTCACGGGCAACGTCTCGGTCAAAGCACGCATTTGAGGCGATGCAGATTGCTGCGGAACGGTGGTGGCCGATGTATCGTCAATTCCGATTGAAGCCAGTCCGGCCTGCGGCATCAGGATGACGAACGCTTCTTCACCAACAGGTGTCTGAATCACCACGACGCTGCGAATCAGGTTCTCACGAGGTTGAAAAACCCGACTCCGCAGTGGTCGGACAAGAATCTCCTCAAGTTCCACCGGCAGTGCCTGGACTTCAGGCCAGCCCTGGCTGAACGCACGGGCAATCTCGCCAAACAGAAGTTCGATCAATGATAACTCCGCCGGCGTCACATCGCGGGCGGTCGGCCATTCGTCACCCAGCGTGCCCAGCATTTCACTCACCAGCGTGAGCACAATCCGATTCGAAAAAGCCACCATGCCGTCAAAACGGGCCGGGCCAATCTTCAACAACGCCGCGTAACCAGGATCAGGCAACGCCTGCTGCGCCTTTTGCGCGACCGAGGAATCTGTGCGAGCCACCTCGAGCGTAATTCGATTTCCCAGAAGTGACTGCCAGAATTCCTGCAGGACAGCCGTCGCGGTTCCGTTCCACTGCGCCAGCGCACGGTTGGCCGTCCCCGTCAGGCGACGAGGTGCGGTGAAGTCGATACTGGTAACCGTTTCATTGGTGGTCATTGGACGTTGAATTCTTCGAAGAGCACGTCATAAATCTGGTCGTAACCATCGGGGCAAAGCACTGCATTGAACTGTTCACGAATTTCCCGGCGCAGCCGATTCTGTCCGGCAGCACCACGAATATCATCGAGATCGAGGTCGGAGATTTTGCTCAGCAGCCAGTTTCTGAGGACGATCTTTTTTGCTTCAATCAGCTTCTTAAATGTTTCTTCCTGTGATTTTGGAATCTGCAGCGATATGGCGATTCGCAGATAACGCGACATTCGACCTTCATCCAGATTGACCACAACACTCTGGTCTTTTCCTGGTTCGCCAAACGGCAAAAACACCGTATCTTCCTGCGCTGGCATCGTAAATGACTTCACTCTCCCCGGGCCGGATTTTGTACCGCCGCGGTGACCGTCCGATTCAGTTTTTGTGCCTTGTTCGTCGGGGTTTTCGGTGTCTCCTGCGGCGTGCGTCTGCTGTCCGGCCAGCAGGAACGGCAGCGCACTGCCGAGCCCAGCGCTGAGCACACCGACGGCAATCCACGGCACAATGCTGCCGCCGCCTGATGATTTCTCCAGGGCGTCGCTGGCTGGTGCCGATTCGTCTTTTGCATGATCCGACATGGGAACACTCGCAGGAATTTCAAATCGAAGGAGCAGAACAGAACGTCGTGTCTCTGTTCAATCGTCTGTTGTTGTGTGAAGGGACAGTGGATTTACCGGTCAGGCAAAGTGTGACGTCAGTCGCGAATCGTTGCTTGAGGAATCCTGAAAGGCGCAGCAGCAGAAACCCCTGCATGTCAACGGAAACATGCTCTGCTGCGTGAAAACACGCACTGCGATTCCGGTGATTACTGCCGCGCACAAATTTGGCGAGGCCCTGGCCGTGCCGACGGACATGAATGTCCATCCTACACACAACCTTCGTTATGCATGCACGGCTGTCAGTGGTTCGCCGACAGTCCAGTCGCGACCGCTGCGAATGACCTGGCGGTACAGCGTGTCGCGTTCGACAGGGACACGGCCTGCTTCACGAATCAGACGATGCAGCTGTTCGACCGTCATGCCTTCCGGAGTTTTCGCACCGGCGTCGTGGTAGATCAATTCATGCACAACGGTTCCGTCAATGTCGTCTGCTCCGTAACTGAGCGCCAGCTGAGCTGTCTGCTCGCCCAGCATAATCCAGTACGCTTTGATGTGATCAAAATTGTCCAGGATCAGTCTCGACAAGGCGACCATTCGTAAATCAAACACACCATCCGCCTTTCGGATCGAAGAAAGTTCTGTGTTCTCCGGGTGAAACGCCAATGGAATGAACGTCTGAAATCCCGATGTTTCATCCTGCAGCGTTCGCAGACGAATCAAGTGATCGACTCGATGCCGCGCCTGTTCGATATGGCCATACAGCATGGTTGCATTCGAACGCAGCCCCAGCTGATGCGCCGTGCGATGCACATCAAACCACACATCGCTGTCAGCCTTGTGTTCGCAGATCTGGCGTCGGACGTCTTCGTCGAAGATCTCCGCCCCACCACCCGGCATGCTGCCCAGTCCCGCCTCGATCATCTGCTCCAATATCCACTGCACGGGCTTTTTCGTAATGAAGCTGAACCAACTGATCTCGACGGGCGTCCAGGCCTTGATATGAATTTCAGGACACGTTTCGTGAATGATGCGAACTACATCCAGATACCAGTCGAAACTTTTCTTATGATGCAGTCCTCCGACAACGTGAATCTCCGTCGCCCCTGCCGCGCGGCCCTCGAGAACTCGTTCCCGAAGCATGTCGTCGGTAAATGTGTAGGCTTTTTCGTCCTTCAAGTCGGCTCGAAACGCACAGAACCGGCAGCGGTACACGCAGACATTTGTCGGGTTCAGATGAATGTTTGTGTTGTAAAACGCAAAGTTGCCGTGCCTGCGTTCACGGACAAAATTTGCAAGCTGTCCCAGCACATGCAGGTCGGCGCGTTCATCCAGCAGGACGCCGTCCTCAAAACTTAAACGCTCGCCCGCCAGCACTTTATCAGCGACAGCACGAAGATCTGAACCATTGATGGACAGAAACATGGCAGTAACTTTGCATTAAACAGATTTCAAAAGACCCAAATATCCAGACATCCAAGGATGAGGATGCCGAAGCTGATAATGGCGTTGACATTGAAGAAGGCGAGGTTGATTCGATTCAGGTCATCGGGACGGACAAGCCAGTGTTCATACACGAGCAGGACGGCGATGGCGATCACTCCGATCAGGAAAATGAGTCCCAGTCCGGCCATTTTCCACAGCAGCAACAGCATCGCAATCGTGATGAGATGACTCAGCAATGCGATTCGCAAAGCTGAGCGAACTCCGAACCGTGCCGGGATGCTGTTCAATCGCTGCTTCCGATCGAACTCCGCATCCTGACAGGCGTATATGATGTCGAAGCCTCCGACCCAGAAAAAAATCACACCGCCCAGCAATGTTGGTATCAGAGCAAACTCATCCCGTACTGCGATCCATGCGGCAATTGGCGACATCATCAAGGCCGCTGACAGCCAGTAATGGCACAGGCTGGTCCAGCGTTTTGCCAGTGAATATCCCAGCAGAAAAAGCAGGACGGGAACCGCAAGGATCATCGGGAGCTGCTTTGGCAGAAAGATGGCTGTGGCAGCCACAAAAGCCAGACTCATCAGAATCGTAAACGCAACAACCGCGCTGACTGACAGCACCCCCGCTGGAAGGTGGCGTTTGGCTGTACGAGGGTTGTCCGCATCAATATCACGATCTACCAGGCGGTTGAACGCCATCGCGGCAGATCTGGCTGTCACCATACAGACCAGAATCCCAATCAGGTCGCGCCAGCGGAATTCACTTCCCGGCCTGGACCAGGCAACGACCGCCGACAGCATTGCAAATGGCAGTGCGAAAACTGTGTGGCTGAAGCGCACAAGTTCCAAAAAATGTCGGATTTTTTGCAACATGGACGTGTACGGATGGGGAACGGAATCAGACACGTAGACTTCAATCCGCCGAAAATGGTTCAGGAATCCTGATGTAAGCGACATTCATCTGGAGTGAGGTGACTTGTCGCCGCTTTGCCTTTCCAACACGGCATTTTAGTCAATCGGCGTGGGAAAACAGTGAACATTCGATTTCAATTTCAGGTCAAGCCCGCAGAACACACGAATGTCGTTCCCAGAGCCAAATTACCTGAAAAAGAAAGCGGTGACGAGTCACCGCACTCCAAAGGTCGCTTGTTCAAAAAACTCGGTTCAACGACAAATCAAGTGCGCGGCCCGGAAATCGATCATGACCAAATGGGAACGCATTGAAGAACGCTCGACGCGACCTCGTCACTGAACCGTCAACAGAAAGGGGATTTCAACCACGAATGAACACAAATAAGCACCTCGGCAGAAGTAGTTTGGCATAATATCGTTTAACCGCGTGGGCAACGCCCCGCGATTGGCAGCGAAGCGCGGCCCGATGGGCACGCGG
>JAYUVA010000028.1:0-5271 GCA_043754375.1 Candidatus Kuenenia sp.
GAAGGGCGGCTTCCGGGGAAAAGGCGTCACGGCCGGAGCGGTCGGGAAAGCCGGGCCAGGTGGCGATTCCTTTCGGCATCGCGCTGGAAATCCAGCGCCTTTCCGGAGCCACATAAGTGTCAAGCCCAGGGTCATCAAAAATGGACCTTCGACCCCAAAGGGCGGCGCGACCGTCGCGGTACAGCGGAATCCAATCAGGATGACTGTCCAGATGCTGCACGGCGCTCACATCTGCGATGCGATCCATGAGCACCAGATTGGGATTGCCGAACTCGAGGACTCGATTCGAATCCACCGGCCCGGACTCCGCACTGCGATAGCGACGCGACATGTCTGCACCAAACAGCAGATCGAAATTCATATCCACCACGGTCTGCGGATAACATGTGTCGTAGCGCCCATCGAAGCCGACAGTCGTGTCCGGTGCCAGGGCTGCCAATGCGTATTGAGCCCAGTTGAAAGTGACGACCAGTTTTCCATTGATATGTTCGTGCTCCATATATTCAAAGGCAGCCACCGGATACTTGCTCCGATCCACGCCGAATGTCGCAAAAGTGTATCCCAGCAGTCCCGCAAGTCCGGCCGCAATGGCGGTGAGTTCGAGGCCAATCAGACGCGCGGCGCGGCTTGTGAATTCATCCTGGACTCCCAGAGTCGGCCGCCATTCGACCAGTCGATGCCACAGAGACCAGACATGTTGAGGCATCCAGAATCCAAAGGCGATTGCAAAGAACGCCAGATGCCGGAGGTGACCGATCGCCTGTACTGCAATGAGTCCAATCACGATGATCTGAACCCAGTCGCGTCTGAAACGAGTCAGGCAGACACATCCGATCGATAAGCCCGACAAAGCCAGAAACGGAAACAACACACCACCGCCGTCCAGGATATTCGCCCATTCGGAGACTTCCGGTCGTGGCTGACTGAGCGATACAATCATCCAGTACGGCAGTTCGTAGCCGTACGGATTGACCAGCACTGACAGGATGGCCAACGCGCCGATCACCACAAACTGTCTTAGCGTGTATGTGGCCCTGCGACGGGATTGCAGCCACAACTCGATGCCTCGTAATCCGAGCACCGCCACAAAAACACACAGTCCCGCCGCGAAACCGCCATGCGAATTCGTCCACACGATCATCAGCGGAATACAGGACCACAGCCACAGGAAGTTGACCGTCTTCGCAGCTTGCCAGTCGCAAAATGCACGCTCGATTGCGACCAGCATTAAGCCGAAAAACAGGAAGCTGAACAGTTGAGGCCGCATGAGCCAGAATTCGGCGAGTCCGGCAGCGACAGAAATCATGGCGACGGCGGCCGCCAAAACTGGTACTGCCTGTCGCGACGCATTTCGGACCATTATCCAGAGCAAACAAAGTCCGGAGGCACATTTGACGATCATCAGTCCGTGACCACCAATCGCTCGCTGTCCGTACGCGACGGCCAGTTCGAACAGATTTTCGTGATTGACCCACGGATAGTCCGGAGTCGAATACGTATGACTCGCGGTGAGTGGCATTTTACCTGCATGAATCCAGTCCTCGCCGTATTGAATGTGGCCCCAAAGATCTGGTTCGACACTTCGCCATGCCAGGAGATTGGCCGCGACCAGCGTCAACAGTGTCAGAATTCCGAAGTGCAACCAACGCGGGACGGATGATGTCGATGTGGGGTGCATAGCATTGCGTGATCAAAAGCCACTGTCATAGTGGACGATTCTTACCGGAACCCCGGGTGTCATTGAACACCCGGCCTCAGGCATCCTAGGTCAAACATACCTCGTGTGCCGGGCTGGTTTGAGTTCGAACGCGTTGCCGAACATCATCGGGCCGTTGCAATCGTCACAACCGAAACCTTGCGAGGTCTAGCGCACGGAAAATCGTCACAAATGGACAGCACAACCGTGACTATGCAATGAAAACAACCCATTTCTGCAGTTCAATACGGACGTAGGTATTTGCTGAAGGTTGTAGAACGGCATCTGCCATTGTACCTGATACAGCGGTCGGTCGATGACTTAACCAGACGATGTGCTTCGCCACCTTCTGCGCGAATCGATCAATCGAACAACTTCATCCGCAGTCAATTCAGAATGATGGGGCGAACGACATGAAGTCGTTTTTCGAACGCCGGGACCGATGGGGGCACGGGCTGTCTCTCTGGCTTTTCACAGGGATCGCATTCCTGATTCCTGTGATGGGATGGTCGCTGAATTCTATTCAGCTGGATAACGATGTCACAGGCTGGTTGCCTGACAAGGATCCTCAGGCGAAAATTCTTCACTGGTGTCAGGACTTGTTTCCCAGTCAGGATGGGGTCCTCGTATCCTGGGACGACTGTTCAGCCACCGACCCGCGACTCATCGCCATCTCGCAACGCCTGAAAGGCATCGAAAAAGACGGAAAGCGCGAAGGCGGTTCGCCGCTGGTCAGTGACGTGACCATTCCCGATGACGTACTCAAGCAAATGATGAGCGAGGGAATTCCGTTTGACACAGCATTGGCAAACATTCAGGGATTGCTCGTTGGTGAGGGACCACTGTGTGTCAAGCTGACAGAGGCTGCTCGGGATCGCACGAACACACTCCGCATCGGCCGTGAAATCTCCAGATTTGCAAAATCGCAATTTGGGCTGGACGTGAAACTAGTTCAGCGATCGCTTCCTCAGCCTACGGATAAGCATCTGAATATCGAGGATGAACCAGGCTGGCAGGTTTATGAAGCGTCGCGGGATTATGTCAGTAATCAGACCCCGGCCGACATTCAGCTCGACTGGCCTCGAATGCACATTGACCAGGATGTGACCCGGAGATTTCTCGCCGCATTGGCAGCGATGAAGGTTCCGGACAATCCGGAGGAATCCTGTATAGAACAAACCTGGTTTGTACGCGGCTCGATGGCAGCAATGTCAGTCGGTTTCAGTGAGACAGGTGAAGCAGACCAGACGGCGACCATCGCCTTAATTCGTGCCGCTGCCATTGCCGAAGGAATTCCCGAGTCACAGCTGCATCTTGGCGGTCGTCCGGTGGTTGCAACATCATTGAACGGAGCGGTCATGGAGGCCGCATGGAACAAGGCGGCCCCGATATGGAACTTGTACCATCGCTCACCAATTTTGCTGTCGTTTGCGATCAGTTTGTTCCTGACGTACTTCATGCTGCGAAGTCTGCGGCTGGCGATTCTGGTCCAGTCCGTCTCCATACTGTGTTCGTTTGCCGCAGTGTCTCTGGTCCCCGCGACGGGCGGCTCGATGAACATGGTGATTGTGGTCATGCCGACTCTCCTGATGGTCATTACAACCTCGGGCGCAATTCACATCTGCAACTACTGGAAAAACTCCGGAATTGATGATGCAGCGAAGTCCGTTGTGCAGGCCGCACGCATGGCCTGGTGGCCTTGTTTCCTTGCGAGCGCAACGACGGCGATCGGACTTGCTTCACTGGTTGTGAGTTCGCTCATCCCGGTGCGCGACTTTGGAATCTATTCATCCATCGGCTGCATCATTTCGTTCCTGTGCGTACTGTACGTGTTGCCGTCGCTGATGATGTACTGGCCTCAACAGCCGCCGCGACCTGAACATCTCAACAATCGCATTTGGTATCGTCTGGGACAAATGCTGTCCCTGCATCGCGGCAAGAACTGCGTGTTCAATCTGGCCCTGACGGCAGTATGTTTGTGGGGCATGTTCTTTTTTCGCACCGAGACGAAAGTCATTCGCTATTTCCCCGATGACTCACGAGTGATGCAGGATTATCGCTTCCTGGAAGAGAACCTGTCTGGCATTGTCTCAGTCGATACCATCGTGCGGTTCAGTCAGGAAATGCAGGAGAGGGTCCCATTCCTGGATCGAGCCCGGACAATTCAGGAGATTCAGCAGGCTCTGAAGGAGCACCCCGAAGTGAGCGGCGCGCTATCGCTGGCATCGTTCATCAATCTGCAGAAACAGGACGATGCAACCGAGAGTGTCGGTACTCGTCGCAAAGCTCACCTTCGAGAGAATTTGATCGGCAAGAAAATCCACGAGCGACTGCAAAAGAGCGGCGAAGAGGGAGATGGTCTGGCGTCATTCATTGCCCTGCCTGAGTCATCGACCGACTGGAAGAAAAAAGGCGATGAGGCACTGAATGTGTCGGGCGACGAAGTCTGGCGAATCACCTGTCAGTCCAGTATCCTGTCGGACTGTGATTACGCAATCCTGACGAAGGAACTGGGTGAGATCGCCGACAGGCAGCTCGCTGCGTTTGCAGTCGGCAAACCCGTCCATCGCGTCACGGGACTTGTGCCCATTTTCTTACGAACTCAGAATGCACTGCTGGAAAGTCTGATCAATAGTTTTGGAATGGCGCTGCTGCTGATTTGTGTGGTGATGGCCGGGATGCTGCGGAGTATTCCGGCAGCGTTGTATGCCATGCTTCCAAACGTGATGCCGGTTGCCATGATTTTTGGTCTGCTGGGATGGACGGAAATTCGCGTTGATATCGGTACGATGATTACGGCATCCGTCGCCCTGGGACTTGCCGTTGATGGAACACTGCATCTGATCACCTGGTTTCGTGAATTGTTGCGTCAGGGAGTGCCACGACAGGAAGCTGTCGCAAAGTCGCTGGAACATTGTGCTCCGGCTCTTTGGCAGACCAGCGCTGCGATCGGGATCGGGATGCTGGCCTTGTATCCAGTGGAACTGTTGTTAATCAGCCGCTTTGGCTGGATCATGGCCGCAATGATTTTCGCTGCACTCTGGGGCGACGTCATCCTGCTGCCCGCATTGCTGGCTGGACCGCTGGGAGCCGTGATCGAGGCTACCGAGAAGCGACGGAATGAAAAGAACGGTCCTGCCGGTCCGGTTCAGAAGAAAACATCCACAGTCGTGCATTCCGCAGCAATCCCCGTTACTCCTTCCATAGAATCCCCTTCTAAAGGCAATCGCGCAGCCAGTATGATTCCTCGTGTCCCCCACTTCCCGCGGATTCGTCCGGTGTTTACGGAAAAGAGCCATTAACGGGGCCTCCAGGGGAAATGCAGTATGATTGAACCGGTATCGCAGATTGTGTGTCCCGAAGTTGCTCAACCAGTGTGCGAAGTCTTGTAATGCCGCAAATGAATCCCTAACATCCGCCTCTCGCAGGTCGGTTCTACAAAAAACCGGGTCTGCTGGTGGAAGTATTTTGCTCTGGATTTCATAGCGAAACACTGTTTCGGGCAGATAGCTCAGTTGGTAGAGCACAGGACTGAAAATCCTGGTGTCGGGGGTTCAATTCCCCCTCTGCCCATT
>JAYUVA010000029.1:0-2629 GCA_043754375.1 Candidatus Kuenenia sp.
AAACTCGAGAGTGCGATAATTGCCGCATCCACGACGGCTCGATCGTTAAGCAGATTGAACAGCATCGAAACGGAATCGGCGTCCTTTGCCTGTGCCAACGCACCGATGGCCTGTTCACGTGCGACAGGATCCATGTTCGCATCGCCAGCCAGCCTCCGCAGGTCGGCGATGGCGGCACCATCACCGAACATAACGGCCAGAGAATCAACTGCAAGCACGACATCCTTGTTCTTTGAAGCCCGGAGTTGCTTCTCAATCGCAGTCCAGCCCTTTGGAGCATCGACCTTGGCGCGTCCGGCGAGTCCAGTCTTGAACGACGTCAGGAGCCTGGCTGCGGCAGCTTCGTCATCGCTGTTACCACTCGCAGCTTTTCCGCCGATGAATCGCAACGCTGCTTCAGCTACGGATGGCTCTGTGCTGATCTCATAAGCCAGTCGTCGCACCGCAAATTGCTGCAACTTCGGATTGGAGTCCAGCAAAGCAAGAGCACCTTCATTGAAAACGGCGGGTTCGATGCCATACCACGTCATCAGTGTCAATTGGTTGTCGGCAGCAATCGCCTGTGCGTTCTCCGGCACGTTCAGCAGGGCCGAAAATAGAACGAAGCGATGTTCGATGGTGAGCTTCTGAGCAGCCGATACGATCGACATTATGACATTCGCCGACAGAGGCTTCTTTGCAAGTGCCTCCAGTTCGTCGAAGTGCTCAACCTGTCTCAGGCGATCCTGCGTCACAAGTTGTACAGCTATAACCAGCACTTCCGGCTTGGTGGACGTCAATAATCGCTCCAGCATTTGAGGCGGAATCACTCCGAACGCTTCCAGTCCAAGCAGATGCCTGGGGGTTAGGTCTGCCATATCGCTGATCGGCAAGTCCTCGGGAATCGGAGACTCCGCATCTGCATCTGCATTGGCATCCGCAGCGAACAACTCCTGACAAATCCGGACAGCATGACGGCCTGCCCAGTCAGTACGTTCGACCAAGCCGATGAGACCCCAACCATCCACCAACGGCAGAAACTCGGGTTTTCCTGGTGTCCCATACGCAATTCGATAAATTCGTCCGCTCGTCCGATGCACTCCATCATGGTCGTGACACTCCCCGTTATCGGACCAGTCGGAAACATACATCGCACCTTCGGGGCCCATCTTGATGTCCACGCCGCGGAACCAAGGATTCTTGACCAGCATGAAATCCGGCTCGCGGCGACCAACGTAGCCACTGCCCTCGCGGTCGAGCCGATTCACATTGATGCGGCGACCGTGCGTATTGCACATGAAGATCTTGCCAAAGTATTCCTTCGGGAAATTGTCGCCCTGATAGATCAATGCGCCGACGTGAGAGTGCCCGCCGCCGAGATCGTTGGCGACGCCGTCGCGGCTTTCATTCCATTTGGTTTTCGTGTCCCAGTGATAATGGTCGGCCGTCATGTCCATCAGCTCATAGCTGTGTGGATTGAAGTCCTGACCATACATTCGCTGATAGCGGGCTCCGGGGATCACATGCCAGAGATGGCCCTGCACGTTGTTGGTCATGAACCACTGGCCGTCTTCGTTGTAATCCAGCCCCCAGGGATTCGTGGTGCCGTTGCAGACGACTTCGATGAAATGCTTTGTGGGATGATAGCGCCAGACGCCGCAGTTCATAAAAGGGCGTTCTTCTTTGGGAGTCCCCGGAACGCCGGGATACGACGTATCCACAATTCCGTGGCGACCGTAGAGCCAGCCGTCGGGACCCCAGATCAGACCGCTCACAAAGTTGTGCCCACAGTCTTTGCTCCAGCCGTCGAGCATCACGACCGGTTCGCTGTCCGGAACGTCGTCGCCGTTCTTATCGGGAATAAACGACAGGGTGCCGTCATGCAGAACCCACAGCCCGCCGAAGCCCCAGGTCAGACTGGTCAGCATAAAGCCCTTATCCCAGAACACTTTTCGTGAATCGTGCTTGCCGTCGCCGTCGGTGTCTTCGAGGATGATAACTCGATCACGCAGCTTCGTTTCGTACGGACCGCCGCTGTACGTGTAGCATTCGGCAACCCAGAGTCGCCCCTTGTCGTCGAAGTCCATGCAGATCGGCTGCTGCACATCCGGCTCACCTGCGAACAACGTGACGCTGAATCCGGGTGGCACCTCAATCAGCTTGACCATTTCCTCCGGTGTTGGCGGATGCGAATCCGGAGGGTCGGTATTGAAAGCGGCAGGAAAATCATCGCCTTGCGCGAATGCACAGGTATCGCCAATCCCAGGCAGCACAGAAACAGCGAATATCAAGACGGAGATCAACCGAACACCGGCGAAGAAATCACGAATCACGGCAATCACATCCTTTTTCAATGGCTTGATTGAGTGGAGGGACGAAGGGAAGGATTCGCAGTGTGGCGATTCACTGCAAAATTGGCAACGAAGGGCGGCGAGACGGTTCTTATGTAGGATGGACATTCTTGTCCGTCGCCGATTGAGCGCGTTTGGCAGCAAATTGGTGGCTGGTTTACCGAAGTTTTCCGATGGCAAACTCGGACATGAATGTTCAAACTAAGCACCTCGGCAGAAGTCGTTTGGCATAATATCGTTTAACCGCGTGGGCAACGCCCCGCGATTGGCAGCGAAGCGCGGCCCGATGGGCACGCGGT
>JAYUVA010000030.1:0-4851 GCA_043754375.1 Candidatus Kuenenia sp.
CAAAGGGCAATACTGATTGGCGGTAATTTGACTTTGAGAGGCGATGAATGTGCCTTCATGAGTGCTCCAGCCAATCCGTTGAAATCCGTTGGTGAGGTGACAGGAATCCTTTGGTGACAGGCACCAGAGACTCCACCATCGAGTTTGGTTGCGAGATCACAGTACGTTCCGCGAATGGCATGCTCAGATGTGATTTCTGAATACTTGTCGTACCCAAAGATGTCCGCCAAAATATCGACAACGATTGTAACCGTATCGGATTCTCCAACGTCCCTCGATTTCGCAGCTGCCAAAATAGGTTGAAATCGTTTAATTCCAGCACTGATGCGGTCGGCTGTCTTCGTTGGGAGCTTTGCCACTGCACACCTGATCCGTTAATTGCAGGAAAGTTGATTTGCGTTTTACGCTCCTCGTCAAGGTAGCCAAGCCCGTACTGGATAGCAACCGAGACGATTGCATACGAAAGAATGCAGTGCAAGTAGGGTGTGTGCAGCGGAGCGAAACACACCATGCCGCCAATTCCGCATGACGGTGGCAATCCAGGCAAATGGTGCGTTGCACGCACCCTACAGGAGAATTCAATGTCCAATTATCGGCGGTGGTTTGTCACGGGAGGGACTTACTTCTTCACCGTCGTGACGTGTCATCGGTATCCGTTTTTTACTGCGCCGCTGGCTCGACGACTGCTGGGTGATGCATTTCGCGAGACTCTGAAGGATCAACCGTTCGAAATGCCGGCGATTGTACTGCTGCCGGATCATCTGCATTGTCTTTGGTCGCTGCCGCGTGGTGACTGTGACTATCCATCACGATGGAAAGCCATTAAGGAAAAGTTCACATCCACATGGCTCGAGGCGGGAGGTCATGAAGAATGCGTAACCGCGTCTCAAAAACGTCGAGGCCATCGCGGCATCTGGCAGCGGCGATATCACGAACACACTATTCGTGACGAGGACGACCTTGAGGTCCATTTCAATTACATTCATTTCAATCCAGTGAAGCACGGGCATGTGCGCCGTGTGATCGATTGGCCATGGTCGTCATTTCATAGGCATGTAAAGTCGGGCCATTATTCCGCCCAATGGGGATCGTCCGAACCAGGACATCTCATTGGATTGGATTTCGAGTAACGGGTGAGTGATCGTAGGGTGTGTGCAGCGCAGCGAAACACACCATGTATGCATGGGGATGCAATTGGCATCGGAACGCCACGTGAAAGAAATCGGTGCGTTGCACGCACCCTACCACGCACACAAACTTTCCACATACGCCGCGGAACCGTCTCGCAGCCAGCCGTCGAGTTGGGCGGGATCTTTGAGTTGCTGGCCGCGGAATGTGGGAACGACGAGGAATGAACAATTGACGTCCGAGAGGGCTGTCATGTCGCCCCAGAGTTTTTCGAACTGTGATACCGGGAACACGTCTTCCTGACCGTGGCCCCAGCGTTTCTTGACGTCCTTGAGCGTGATGTACGTTGGCATGCGGCGGCCAAGGTCGCGAATGGCGACGGCGACAGCTTTTGGATCAGACAAAGCTGCCCGGTCAAGGCCGAAGACAGACAGCAGGCGATCGATGTCAATCCATGTGGTCAGCGAATTGTACCACGACAACTGGAACTCATCTTCTTCTCTCGGCATCGCAAGTCCTTCGACCAGACGGACTCGGCCATCGACTCTTGCCAGTCCGCCGCCGCGGTCTTCCAGGCGGCGACTGATGACTTCGAACGACAGGTCCGCGTTGGACTGAATGTGCAGACCAAGACAACCGGCGTCGATGTTGGCTCCGAGCGTATCGATATTGTGCAGCATCAGGTATTTCAACTGCGGTCGATCAGTCAGCATTTGCCGCAGCGTTCCATTCCTCAGCATGTTGGGGACTTCGTACCAGTGGCCGACCGGGTGCATACACTGTGACGAAAGATTGTCGGTGTAGTCCGATGCTTCGCCGGCTGTGCGAGCCCAGTTCATCAATGCGGAGCGCAGACTGATGCGGACCTTTTCCTTCTGCTGATCCAGGACCTGCTGCGCGACTTCTTCCCATGTGAACTGCAGATCACGCAGCGTCGGAACCATGCGCAGGCCGACAGACGCGCCGCGGGAGACGCGGAAGATGGCATCCCGCCGCGGAGAGTCGGGCAACAATGCGTTGAGCTTCTCGACAGCGTCGCGGATCGGGCGATCGGTGAGATAACCTGACGACACGACGTGCAGCGGAGAAATTCCATACTCCGCAGCGACCTGGCGCGTCTTCGCGAAGTGGATATCGAGAAAAGATCGCCATTGACCGCCCATTTTGCAGAACGGATTCAGGGCTTTCACGACACCGGCACCCTGAGTCCAACGGCTACCGATGCCAGCGGCCAGCGAGACCACCCCGACTTCGCCATTTGCAATCGCCGCACGGCCAAGTTCGATCGCTCTCGCAGGAATATCGCGACGGGCTTCGATGACGTCATCGTGGGAGACATCTTCGATGGTGACAGATGCCGGCAGTCGATTCTGAGACATTCCCAGGCGACCGGATCGTAAGTCTTCCCGGAGTTGTTCGTGAGCTATCGAATCGAAGCCGTTTTCTCGCAGCAGATCTTCGAGTCGGGCCGACTGCTGTGCTTCTTTTGATGTGGAAGGCAGAATCCGCTGAATCAGTCGCGCGGCCAGATTGTCACCACCGACGGAATCGCGGCATGCGTTGCCGACTCGCTCCAGTTCGCCGCGAAGCATCGGCGTGAGTTGCTGCAGGCCTCGACGCAGCCAGTCGGGAACCATCAGCGCGTGGTAGCCTTTCGGTAGCCCGCCGTCGTGACGCAGCTCGGCAAACGTACCGTTATCGTTGATGGCGAAGTCGTAAACAACGGGGTCCATCGCAAAGGGCACGCTGGCTTCCATGCTGCGTTTGACGTCAAGCATCATGGCCTGCAGCCACCCCTGCGCTTCTGTGCGGATCGCGGGGTCGAAGATGAATCCCATGCCGCCGCCGGCCATGCCGCCGAGCATCCAGAATCCGTAGAAACGCCGGCCATACTTCGCCTCGCATTCCTGAATCAGGCGTTCTGTGTAAGCATTGCTGCACCACGGAATAATGGCCTGCAACGGCTCGTGAAAATTGCGGTGCGTCGCGCGGCCAATCCCCGGAATGTCGCCCGCCTTGAGTGCTGCTGTGAGCTGTTCCAGGAGTGCGATGGCATCCTGTCGAGCGGCCCATTCATGTTCGCAGCGCAGCAGATATTTTTCTGTGACCATTTCCAGAATCGGTCCGACGTTCTGCGCCATGCCGCCGTGAACGAGCACCAGACTTTTCTGCAGACGGCGACGTGTTTCGTCGCTGATTTCCTGTTGAGTGAACACATGATGTTGTGGCATCAGACGTCCGCGACTGATGCCGTACTCCGGATCATCGGGACCGGCCGTACAACCCTGAATCAGTTTGATGCCTGGCCAGACACCGCCGGAATCCTGCCATCCTCCGCCGGATCCACCAATCCATTCTCCCAGAATTGCACGCGCCGCCACGATGCGGCGATCGGACTCCTCAAGTCGTCCGGTAAACGCGGAAACCTGACTCGTAGCCCGCATACACATCGAGATCAGCGAACCCAACAGATTGGTGGACACTGCCAGTCGGGACCCTTTGGGAATATCGTTGACCCGGCTGGTGATTTCCAGGCCCAGGCCGGGCCCGATCATGCGTGAAAATACGTCCGCGATCTTTCCGCCGCAACCTTCCATGCCGGGAGGAATCAACCCTGCAGCGATCACTGCGCCTTTGATGAGGCCGAGATAGTCGCGGGCAAAGTCGAACACTTCATTGATCTCCCGGATTTCGACTTTCGCCTCGAGGTCAATACTGATGAGTCGCAGCACGGGTTCATCGATGATGCGTAAACTGCAGTCAATCGGCGGTTCCGGTTGTTGGTGGCGACCTCGCACGGCAAGATCGATCGACGCATTGATGACTTTTGCACCTTCCGGGTAATCCATACCCAGGAAGAAGATGTCACTCCAGCCGCTGTGCGTAAAATCCATGCGCACGGCGGTGCGTTCCCGCAGGATCGGATAGCTGTTGGTGTTTTCGTCGATGGTCAGCAGTTCAGGGCGCATACGCAGCGGCACATCAGCTGGATGTCCGGTACGAAACATCCATTGATTACCGCGCACCGTTCGCACGCTTCGACGCACCTGATCCGCCAGTGTCTGAAACGCCAGCCGATGATACGCTTCCCCCAGCGCGCTCGAGAGAGAAACGGATGGGCCAGCGGTCAATAAACGCGACAGAAAGACGTCGATGGCTTCCGGATAGCGACGATTGAGCATGTGCTCATAGCCGCCGTACGGGATGCGTCCGCTTTCACGGCCAGCAAGCCGGGTCGGCAGATGAAAGCGATGAATTGCGTAGAGAAAAAAGAGACTGCGGACACGAGCGTAGAGGTTTTCGCAGCTTCGTCGATATTGGTCGAGTTGCTGACATTCGCGCAGCAGTTCGTCGAGTGACTGGCCGAGGCACGCGGCGTCGAGCGATCGGTTGCGGACAGCGATGTCAGGCGACGTGATGATGGAGAGCAGGTTCATTGTCGTGTTTCAAAATTGTCGGGAGTTACTGGAATCGCATTTGGGAACCACGGAAGACACGGAGCACACTGAAGAAACGCAGGGAGCTTTCCAAAGGCGGGCGTTCAGGAATGGGCGGTCTTCACTTAATCTCGTCCCCTCTCCGTACTACTAACAGTTTAAATTTGCGCAGGACGCAGACGTTTTCAGGCGGCGAGTTGCGCAAGTTGTTTGGTACTTGCGTTGTGCGCTGCGAGGATTGCTGTGATCGTGAGGCGGCCTTTGTCGGTAAGAATGTAGCGGTGTG
>JAYUVA010000031.1:0-5731 GCA_043754375.1 Candidatus Kuenenia sp.
AATGTGCCGTAGTGAGGTGCGCGGTACTGCGAATTCAATCCTGACTTGCCGCCGTTTGCTGGGTCGATGGCTCGGCACCACCATGATCAAAAATCTCTGTAATGGATGCATCAATTGTGTGACACATGCCTTCCAGATCCAGATCATCTTCATCGATGCCGAAGGGCTCTTCGGTATGTTCCGCAACGGTTTCAAGCCCGAGCATAAAGTAGCTCAGAATGGCCGTGATCGGCACTGTCCACCAGCCGAAACTCTCAACGATTCCCCACGGCAACGTGGTCAGGTACAGGAACACGCATTGCCGAGCGAAGGCTCGATAGGAACGTGCCAGTCGTGTATTGCGAATGCGTTCACAGCCACCGACGATTTCCAGCAGCTTTCGCAGTTCTTCGTCAATCACGATCAATTGCTGACCATCGATCTCGCCCGCCTTCTTCCATTCACGAAGGCGCACGTAGATGATTGACACCAGAAAGCTGGGCACATGTCGCGGGACAACTTTGATGTCTCCCAGAACTTCGGCATCATCCAGGAACGCCCCATCGCGAAGATGATCTTTCAGCACTGGTGCAAAGACACACAGGATTTTCCGCAGCCGATTTAAATCATCTTTCGGCACATCAATGAGATTGACGAGCTTCAGCGAGAGGTTCCGCATCGTATTGACGAGGTTTCCCCACAGCGTGCGGGCTTCCCACCAGCGTCCGTAAGACGTATTCGTGCGAAACACCAGCAGCCACCCCAATACCAAAGTCAACGCGGCATGAATATCACTGGGCACCCCGACAGCATCGACAGTTGTTCGCGGTCATGGAACCAGGCAGGGATCACCGCATACGCAGAAACCAGGATCGCATACGCCGCAACGCAGGACAGTGTCGGGCTGTTCAGGAGTTCGCGAAGATTCCGGCGAAGTTCAGCAATCATTGATGTACGCATTCTGATGTGGCTGGAAAAGGGGGCGAAAAAAACTGCGTTCAGGAAACGCCCGGCGTGCGAGGGATCTCAGGACGTCATGCAACATCGCTTTTGAGCAATTGCTCCACGGTCAGGTCATGTCGCTGTTTCGCATCCAGTGACGAATGGTGTACTGTACTACCGTTGCCAGGCCAACGGGAAGACTCTCCGACCTGCCGCGGAGCAGAATCGTGCATGGCGTGGCTGACACCGTGAAACCGGCCATGCAAGGCGAACT
Organism: Candidatus Kuenenia sp.; assembly: GCA_043754375.1. GTDB lineage: Bacteria > Planctomycetota > Planctomycetia > Planctomycetales > Planctomycetaceae > SXXK01. Next base: position 1,196 of record JAYUVA010000031.1, read on the forward strand.
CCAACCGGCCCTGGGAGAGTTTCTGTGAGCAGCGCACAGAACGACCTGGTTGCTATCATTCCGTTTTCGCTGAAGCGATGGGCGCTTTGGAATGAGGTCGGCGGCCAATGAAGGTGTTGGCCCCTTTGCGGGGAAATCTGGCGATCCATGATCAGAATCGCGACACGAAAAAGTGCACTTGCACTCTGGCAGGCTCATTATCTGGCGAATCGGCTGCGGAGTCTGCCTGCGGCGCCTGAGGTCGAATTGGTGCCGATCGTTACGACTGGTGACTCCAACCAGTCCGACGCTCTGCGGCAATTTGGCGGCACAGGCGTCTTTACGCGTGAAGTCCAGATCGCGGTGCTGGACCAACGCGCGGATATTGCCGTCCATAGTCTCAAGGATCTGCCCACGCAATCGGCCGACGGTTTGGTCCTTGCCGCTGTGCCGGAACGTGAACAACGCTGCGACACATTACTGCTGCCACTGAACGTCGATGCTGTCCAGACTCTCGACGATATTCCTAAAGGCGCAAAGATCGGAACCGGTAGTCCTCGACGGCAGGCTCAGTTGCTGTATTTGCGGCCGGATCTGAAGTTGTGTGAGATTCGTGGCAACGTCGATACACGCATTCGTAAACTCGACGAAGGTCAGTACGATGCAATTGTACTGGCAGAAGCCGGACTGCGACGGCTGGAACTTGCGCATCGCATTTCGCTGATGCTCGAACCTCCCGCCGTGTATCCCGCTGTCAGTCAGGGCGCATTGGGAATCGAATGCCGTGCTGCGGATGCAGACACACGCGCGCTGCTTCAGCAAATCACCTGTGCCACGACTCTTGCCGAAATCCTTGCCGAACGCTCGCTGCTGCGAACACTCCGCGCCGGTTGCCATGCTCCACTTGGGGCATGGACTCAGGTGGAAGGCGACCGACTTACGCTGACCGGCGTGCTGTTGAGTCTCGATGGCGCGACGCGTCTGGAACAGACAGCATCAGGACCGGCTGACAGTCCGGATCAGGTTGGCGTGCTGGTCGCCGAACAGCTGTTGTCCAGCGGTGCGGAAATATTGCTTTCCGGCGGCAACTCCCACTGAATCTCCGACCGACCAGTCTGTTTCAGAAACGCATTGATCCGTGAAAACGGGTGACTGCCGAAAAAGCCTCGATACGCGGACAGCGGCGAGGGATGAGGACTCTCGATCACAAGGTGACGCTCATCGAGCGTTGCTGCGATTTCCTGAGCTGGTTTGCCCCAGAGTACAAACGCGACGCGCGGCTGCCGGTTGACCGCCTGAATCATGCACGACGCAAATTCTTCCCACCCCTTGCCGCGATGCGAATGCGCCTCATGCGCACGCACGGTCAGTACCGTGTTCAGCAGCAGCACGCCCTGTCGAGCCCATGCGTCAAGGCAACCATGATTCGCCGGGGCCGTCCCAAGGTCTGAATGCAGTTCCTTGAAGATGTTTCGCAACGACGGTGGTGACTTCACGCCGGGTCTTACCGAGAAACTTAATCCATGCGCCTGGTCGTGATCGTGATACGGATCCTGTCCGAGAATCACGACACGCACATCCTGCAGCGGCGTCAGTTCGAAGGCGCGATAGACGTTTTCGGCAGCGGGGAATACAAGATGTTTCCGGCGTTCAGCTTCGATGAATCCCTGCAGTTCCCAGAAATACGCTTTCGAAAACTCACCTTCGGCAACCTCCCGCCAACTGGTCGGGAAATTCCTGGGAATGTCGGCAATGTCAGCTACCACGCGAAGTGGGAGAATGCCTTATTCGCGTCAGCCATGCGATGCACGTTTTCGCGTTTGTTCATTGCGGCACCTTCACGGCGGAAAGCGGCCAACAGTTCTTCAGCAAGTGACTTGTCCACCGGGCGACCTTTACGGCCGCGTATGGCTTCCAGAAGCCAGCGAATTGACAGAGCCTGCTGACGGCGTGAACTGACGGGGGTTGGTACCTGATAGGTCGCACCACCGACGCGCTTGGATCGAACTTCAATCGCAGGCTTTACGTTGTCCACAGCTGTCACAAAAACATTGAGGGGATCTTCGTTAGGCAGTTGCTTCTGCACGATCTCCATGGCGCGATAGAATGCACCTGAAGCGACGCTTTTTTTGCCGTCGTACATCAGACAGTTGACAAACTTGGAAACTAACAAACTGCCGAAGCGTGTGTCCGGCTTCAGTTGCTTGCGGCTGGCGGTGAACTTCTTGACCATCGAATGAAACTCTCAATCACTTGACATCGGAAATCTTCAGTCATAGGAGCGACTGAACGGCAGTAATCACAAATCCCAGCCAACAGAGCGACTGGAAAACAACGAGCTATTTCTTGCCAGCCGCAGCGCCACCTTTAGGACGTTTGGCTCCGTAGCAACTACGAGACTGACGGCGATCGGAAACGCCCAGCGTGTCCAGTACGCCACGGACGATCTTATAACGCACACCCGGCAGGTCACGTACGCGACCGCCGCGAATCAGCACAATCGAGTGTTCCTGAAGGTTGTGACCTTCGCCCGGAATATAGGCCGTCACTTCCTTGCTGTTCGACAGGCGAACACGAGCCACTTTTCGCAGAGCGGAGTTTGGCTTTTTCGGAGTGACAGTCTTGACCTGCAAACACACGCCACGCTTCTGAGGACATCCCTCAAGCACGGGAGTTTTTGACTTGGTACGCTGCGGTTTTCGGGGTTTCCGAACAAGTTGATTGATCGTGGGCATAGTTCGCCAGACAAAAAGCTGAGAGCCAAGAAGGACGTTAACAGAATATCCCCGGAAATGCGGAAAACGCTGCATTCTATCCGCGTTTTCCTCCATCGTCAACCTTGCATGTCAACGATCATTCAAATTCACACATCACATCAGTTCGTCCGGAGTCAAATCCGCAAGTGAAGGTGCCGAAGGTCGGTCGGGATCAATCCGCCGTGCCTGCAACTCCGAATTCCCCATCAGATCCTTGCGAGCAGCGGCCATTCGCATTTTCTGCTCCTCCTGTTCTCGCAATGCGGAATCATGTATTCGAACCTGAGCCTCCTGATGCAGATGGAATCCAGTACCTGCCGGAATCAGATGCCCCAGGATCACGTTTTCCTTCAATCCGACCAGGTGATCAACCTTGCCGCCCAATGCGGCTTCGGTCAGAACCTTTGTCGTTTCCTGGAAGCTGGCTGCGGAGATAAAGCTTTCGCTCGAAACTGCCGCTTTCGTAATTCCCAGCAACTGTGGACTGGCCTTCGCCCTCTTCAGGGTCGTATGCTTGATCGGCTTGCTGACTTCCTGATTGACCGCTGCGATATCTGTCAATAGAACGCGATCACCGATCTCGAAGTCCGATCCGCCAGCATCGGTGACCTTGCCCATTGATTCCAGGCCATCGTTGATCTTTTTCAGCTCAAACTTGTCGATCAGCAGCCCTGGCAGCAGGTCGGTATCACCCACACTGTCCACCCGGACTTTGCGAAGCATCTGCGCGATCACGATTTCAATGTGTTTGTCGTCGATCTCCACGCGCTGAGCACGATAAACGTTCTGAATTTCATGCAACAGATACTGCTGCACTTCTTCCGGACCGCTGACACGCAAAATGTCCTGCGGAACCAATGGGCCGCGTACCAGAGCGTCGCCAGCCTTGACCATGTCACCAGGATGCACCTGCAGATCTTTGCCGTGCGGAATGACATGTTCTACGTCCGTGCCGTCCGCACCTTTGACAAGCACAATTCGCTTACCGCGTTTCTTCTCCGGCGGAAATTCGACTTCGCCATCGATCTCAGCGACAACTGCGGGATCTTTTGGCTTTCGAACTTCAAACAGTTCCGTGACGCGCGGCAGACCGCCCGTGATGTCCTGCGTGCCGGTGGATTCACGCGGTGTCTTTGCCACCACCGTACCGGCGGTAATCTGTCCTCCGTCTTCGACGTCCAGGCTTGCACCTTCCGGAAGGTAATAGAAGTCCAGAATTTTTCCGGCCGCGTCTTCCACGACCACTTGTGGATGCAGACCGGCTTTATGTTCAATCACCGTACGCCGCATCGTTCCGGATTGTTCTTTTTCCGTACGAATTGACTGGCCTTCGACGCAGTCGTCCAGACGCGCTCGTCCGCCGACCTGAGCAATAATAGGAATCGAGTGAGGGTCCCAGGTGCACAGAACGTCCCCGGCATTCACCCTCTGATTCTCTTTCGCCTGAAGCACCGCACCATTCGGTACTCGCTGTTTTTCCACTTCGCGACCACGATCGTCCACGATGCTGATCTCGCCATTTCGCCCCAGCACTACCTGACCACCTTCGGCGTTGATTACGCTGCGAATCCTGGTAAATCGCACCTGGCCACCACGTTTGGCAAACAGCTCGCTGGTTTCGACGTCCTTCGATGCCACTCCACCGATGTGGAACGTACGCATCGTCAGCTGAGTTCCGGGTTCACCGATACTCTGGGCTGCGATGATGCCAACCGCCATGCCGAGCTCAACCAGGTCGCCCATCGACAGGTCCATGCCGTAACACTGTTGACACAAACCAAGCGTGCATTCGCAGGTCATC
>JAYUVA010000032.1:0-6437 GCA_043754375.1 Candidatus Kuenenia sp.
CGGATGTGTGTGCTCGACTGCATCATCTTCGTCACGTGGATTTTCGCAAAGGACGTCGACTTGGCAAGTACGATCATCTCATTGTGTGGACCAGGCCAGACCGACCAGTGTGGATGAACAAAGAAACTTATGCGAACATTCCCGAGACGCTTGAACTGCGAGAACTGCGGTATGCGATTGTCGAGAAAGGAAAACGTACAAAGTCGATCACGGTGGTCACAACCATGACGGATATTGGTGTGTACACGAAGGAAGACATTGCAGAACTTTATGGTCATCGATGGAGTTCGGAGTTAGATATCCGAAGCATCAAGGATTCATTGAAGCTGGGTCACGTTCGCTGCAAGTCTCCTGAGATGGTTCGGATCGAATTTTGCACGACGTTCCTGGCCTTTAATCTGATTCGGTTGACGGGAGCCTCTGCCGCCATCCGTAGCAAACAGAAACCGCGCACGATCAGTTTCACGAGTACCTGTCAGTTCGTTCTCTCCGGCTGGGCCGTCCATGCGAGTGGGCTGATGTCGCAGGAGGCGTTGCGGAAGGAGTGCGATGAACTTCTGAAACGGATCGCCGAATGTCGAGTCGGAGATCGACCAGGAAGACTGGAGCCGCGTGTGATCAAGCGCCGCCGTCACGGTTACCCGCTGATGCAGAAGCCTCGCCATGTCCTCAGAGCCGAATTGCGTAAACACTGCACTTGAAGTAACTTACAATCACGACAGTGCCTTTGGTCGCTAACACCTTTTTGTGTTCCTTTTTGCGTTTGTGACACCTTTTTGCTCCGCAATCGTGGTGGATCGGCTTCTCAGGCCTTCGACGGCAGAGACTCAAACTGAAGGATCAGCGAGTTGCATCAGATTACCCTGATTGCCCTGTTTCTCCCGATGGTGTATTTTTCGAATTCCAGTGTTCAAAAAACAATGTGAAGGATTGATGATCTTTGATTTGGCTGGGTGGAAGTTCGCTGGCGAGTTTTGCATAATTTGGATCTGGCCATGATTGGCCGTACTGCCCTCATCCTTGCAGGATGCATCCGCCATGCGAAGACAAATTTCGCCGCCGCAATCAGGTGACTCAGGATCTCTCAGGTCAGCGTTCACGCTGATTGAACTCCTGGTGGTCATTTCTATCATCGCTTTGTTGATGGCCCTGATCTTGCCAGCCATCCAGTCTGCACGCGAGGCAGCTCGCCGGACGCAGTGTCTCAATCACCTGCGTCAACTGAGTCTCGGGCTGCACGGTGCTGCCGCCAGAAGTGCGAACGTTCAGCTGCCGGCTTACGGTGTCTGGGGTGATGACGTGGCGACGTCTGCGACATCGACTCAACCGGCCGCGATGTGGAGCTGGGTGGTCGAAATTCTGCCTTTCATTGACCGTCGCGATCTCTACGACAGGTGGAATTTTCATCTGCGGCACAGCAATGGTGTGAACGACAGTCTGATCAGGACGTTCAACATGAGAGTTCTGACGTGTCCCGATGATGAAAGCGCCCACGAGCGTTCAGGGGCACTCAGTTATGTCGTCAATGCAGGATATGCCGGCATCGACTCGGTCGTTGAACTCAACCGTACCACTGGCTGGGGAAATCAGAACGGGAATTACCACGAATTCAACAATGTCAGGATCGACTGGAACAGCAATGGCCGTGTTGGTGATATGGAAGACAACGACCTGACGCGTCGTTCTGGTGTGATGTGGCGGGAAGTCATTCATCGCGTGAAGGGAAATTTCAAGGCCGAACGAAACCAGAGTTTATCGCTTAATGAAATTTATGACGGTCAAAGTCAGACACTGTTGATGACCGAAAATCTGCATGCTGGCGGGCTGGAAAGTCCGGCTCAGATGTGGGGCGATCCCGATGCCCGGAGTTGCACGTTTGTGCTGCCGATCAAACGCATCCGTGGCGCCGGTTTATCCTACTATGCGGACCCGCCTCTCGATCCGAATTTTCCGGAGTGTGTTATCAACGCCGCGCGTTTCGGCAATGAGGGGCGCAGTCCATGGCCAAGTTCCAATCATCCAGGCGGCGTCTGTGCTGCGTTCTGCGACGGATCAACAAAGTTCGTCAGCGAGGACATCGATCTGCTGGTCTATAAACGCATCATCACTCCGGCAGGAGGTCGCCTGAACTCCAGTGGCGTGGTTGCCCAGGCCATCCTCAGCGACGGCGATTTCTAGTGCCGATTTCTATGAACTTCAGTTGTTGATCCTTCATGTCGTCCGCCATCGTCACTCGCTTCGCCCCCAGTCCGACAGGGTTGCTGCATTCGGGACATGCGTATTCCGCCTTGTCTGCGTTTGAAACCGCAAGACAGAATGACGGACGTTTCCTGCTGCGGATTGAAGATATCGATTTCACACGCTGTCGTCGTGAATTTGAAGTTGCAATTCTGGAAGATCTGGCATGGCTGGGCATCGAATGGGAAATTCCCGTGCGACGCCAGTCGGATCATCTGCACGAATATGTGGCGGTGGCCGAACAGCTTCAACGTCGCGGATTGCTGTATCCGTGCTTTTGCACACGGAAAGACATCCAGCGGGAAATTGACGCCGCAGGCGCCGCGCCGCATGGACCGGAAGGACCATTGTATTCCGGCCTGTGCCGCAGTCTCTCTGAAGAAGAACGCCATGCCAGGATGGCCAGCGGTGCATCCTATGCCATGCGTCTGGATCTGGATCGGGCGATTGCTGCAGCGGGTGCCGATCTGGAATGGATGGATCTGGCACGCGGATCTCAGACGGCTCGACCGGAGATCCTGGGGGACGTGGTACTCGTCCGCAAAGACATTGGCTGCAGTTATCATCTGGCAGTTGTCCTGGACGACGCTCTGCAGGGAGTCACTCGAATCATGCGTGGCGAAGACTTATTTGAGGCCACTCATGTGCAGCGGTTGTTACAGGCGCTACTCAGCCTGCCAACACCGGACTACCAGCATCATCCATTGATCTGCGACCCGCATGGCAAACGTCTTGCCAAACGAGACGAAGCTGAAACACTGCGCTCACTGAGATTGCGAGGGGTCTCAGTCTGCGAAGTACGAAAGCGGTTGGGATTCAGTTAGTCTGACGGTCTCTTCGGAGCCACGTCGCCGACTGAGTTCAGTTGCTCTGCGACGGACATTCATCGGGGAACTGCGACCGATCGGCCCGCCCTCATTTCTCAGCGGGAGATGCGGGTGCTGTGAACGCATCTTCCAAAGGCGAGGGCATCACGATTTCGGGCAGCAGAGGCTTGTTGCGGTAGTACACTTCAAGCGTCAGCGTCGCCAGACAGGTGGTGAGCAGGCGACCTCCTGACAGGCTGTAGTCTGCTCGATCACGCGGAATCCAGCTGCCTTTTCCGGGACCGTCCGTTTCCTGCCGAGCGATCAATTCATCCCGCATGCGACCATTCCAGCGTTCCCATTCCGTGCCGCCCCAGTTCTTGATAGCCTGTGTGGCGAAATAGTTGGTGTAGTAGTTTTCAGTCGATGTGCTCCTGTCAATCAACGCGATACCGGCGCGCATGTCACCATCATTGCGGCCCCAGCCGAGATACATCCGACTGAGCAGCGCCATTGAGGTGACGGACATGGCGTACGTTTTCTTTTCGACCTCGTAACCGTATCGTCCTGCCCCATCGACGGAAACGCTGTCGAGGTAGTACGAAATGCCTTTCCATGTCTCATCCGGAATTCTGATGCCGGCCTTTTCAGCCGCCTTGAGTGCCATCACCTGAATGGCTGTGGCAGACGTGGAACCACCCTGTTGAGGATTGTAACGCCAGCCACCGCCACGTCGGTCCTGTGAGTTGACGAGGAATAAAACGGCTCCTTCTGCCGCCGGTTTCAATTTGCGATCCCTGGTCATGCCATATGCTTCACACAATGCCAGCGTCGCCGCACCGTGAACGTAGTAGGCATAGTTTGGGTCCGTATCGTCGTCCGCTTTGTTCACAACCCCGCGCAGATCGTATCCGGCAGGAGCAACCACACCGATGCTGGTGAGGAACGCGAGTCCGGCCTGCACATGTTTCTGATATTGTCCGTCTTTATGGGTCTGTCCGGCAGCCAGAAACGGAAGTAACGCATAGGCCGTTCCTCCGATCGGATTGTTGACCGAACCCTTGTGAGTACATGGTCCGACGTCAATAAAGTCCCATGATCCGTTGGCTCGTTGCCGCGCAGCCAACCATTCAAGTGCGAAACCAACGGCGGATTCGCTGGCGGCCGAACCGCCAAATTTCGCGAGCAACACCTTGCGACCCGATTCACTGCGATTATCGCCTGCTTCTGGCGCCGTACCGTCGGTTGGCTCCGGCAACGATGGATCTGTGCCGTCCGGAGTCTCCGGCAGCGAGGCATTGGCCAGTTCGACTGCCGGCATGGGCTCGGGGATCGGTTCCGGCTCGGGCGTAGGTTCCGAAACTGGCTCTGGCTCTGGTTCTTCAGTCATCTCTTCCACCGGCTGTTCCAGTTGTTCGCCTGTTTCTTCTGCCGGTGTTTCAATCGGAATTGTTTCATCAACCGCTTCTATCGAGTCGGAAAAGCTGGCGATGATTGGCGGTGCCTGAGCGTCCTCAAAGAACTCCATTTGCCTCAATGCAAGAATGAACAAGACCAGTCCGGTGAATACAAGGCTCAAGACGGCAGGTTTGCTCCCGCGTTTCAATTCCAATGTCAGTTCTTCGGTCGTTGTACGCAACTGCGGCTGGAGGTCGGATTTCTTCGCCTTCACGCGAACTTTTTCTGAGGTCTCCAGCCCAACCTGTCGAGCGCGTTGAAGCACCGATCGCACTGAAACCGGACGTCGTGTTTTCCTGTGTGGTACGAGAGTGGCAGCCGCAGCCGCACGTATTGACCCGTCCGGTGCCCTGTCGGTGAGTGACGAATCCACTGGACTGGTTGTTGCGTCCGTGACTGGCCATGCATTCGTCGGTGCCGGGTCTGCTCCGATTTCCGCAGCCGTAAATCTGGCAGACGGAGAATAAAACGCCGGCCCGCTCATCGCCGGACCAGGAACATCGAGAAATGCGATCCTGGGATTCGTTGTTGAAAGTGGCGGGCATGCGGCTGGATGCGCTGCATAAACATCCGCAGCTGACTGCGTTGCCGCAATGGGCCCAGCAGGAATTCCGGTATTCGCTTCGCGTTCCAGTTGGTGAACCGATTGAAAGGCGAGCGAAGCATTTCCTGACGACGCCTGTTCTGCCAGCGCTGAGAATCGCTGCGACAGGGAAAGGTACTGCTGCGAAAGTGAAGCATGATGCACGGACGCCGAAATGGCTTCCTGCACACGCTTCCTGAGAAACTCAGCAAACTGTTCCGGAGTCTGCGGAGCGGGCTGGCTGTCGGAAGTTGGATTCATAACATTGAAACCACGCGAGCGGTTTGGGGCTCCATGATTACCCGGAGCGCCTCATGCGCCGCGTACACAGACGCTCAGTGTATCCACGGTTAATTGCCTCGGCAAACTTGGCGAGGCAAAAGTTAAGTGATTCAGACCGCTTGTTGTCGGGCGACAGATTCACTTATTGTTAATAACACCGCAGGTTGGAGGAAATGGCGGAGATGCGTCGTTCGCGGCTTGCCCAAGACGTTTTGATTTAAGGTGGGATCAGAATCGTAGGGCGCGTGAAGCGGAGCGCAACGCACCATTTTGGGGAAAGCGTGAGAAGCCGTTCAGACTCGCTTCTGTCCGATCTCGCGCCACGTACAGAAGACGTTTGGCTCCTTCATCAAGCTGATAGACCAGCGTCAGATATTTGTGACCTCGCCGATACTGAATTTCATCAATGCCGAATGATTGCGGCCACGCCAAAGTCCCGCGACGCTGGACAACGCCTGAGCTTCGCTTGCCGTCGCGCTTCTCTGACTTCGGGATTGAGCCGAATGCGATAAACGTAACGCAGCCCTGCCTGCGCACTCACACGACACAACGCCACTTTTCCTAATCGATTTCACCCACAGATTCTGCGAACGAGGACGATTTAAACGGTTCAACGGCAACGGAGTGATAGATCAATTCGCCGAACCATGCGTAGCAATCCCTGTCCTGCGATTCCTTTGTGTCTTTTCGGTGCGTCTTCGTGGCCAGCAAAACTGCGATGGTGCGTGCTGTTGTTTCTAGCCACAAAAAGACTACGGCGTTTTTCGCTCGATTCGCACACTCAATCCGTCGAGCCGATTTCCGTGCGTTGTTCACAGCTGGCAGCACGAGCGACATCAGCAACGCAATAATGCCGAACGATGCCAAAAGTTCGATCAGCGTAAAACCCCGAGCACCGGCGAGCGGCTGGGCGTCAGCCCTCCGTGTCGTTACAGAAACCTTAAGTTGGCGATTCTTTTCACACACTTTGGCGGAACTCGCCGCGTCAGCCATCCGTGTCGTTCCTCTCGTTTTCCACGGGGGGCTGACGCCCAACCGCTCGCCTGAGTACTTCATCTGGCCTTCTCCAC
>JAYUVA010000033.1:0-16839 GCA_043754375.1 Candidatus Kuenenia sp.
TCCATCCGCTGGCGTGCTGACGACATTTCCCTCTGGATCGCCAAAGGCTGTCACCAAACGTCCGATGCAAATCCAGATGTCCCTCCGAATCTTCTGCGGCCGGATTGAGCAGTAAGGTCCAGCTCCGATCCCGGAACTCTATGGCCGAAAACAACAGCCACGCTTGCAATGGGCAGTCAACGGCAATCAGGTTGAACAGGATTCATTTTTTAGTGTCTCACCAATTCGAGGACAGACAATATGTTGACACCGAAGCAACTGGCAGCGAGGCTGTCTCTGTCCTTGTCGATGGTCTACAGACTTCTCGCCAACGGCGAGCTGGAGTGCTATCGCTTTGGTTCTGCTTACCGAGTCAGTGAAGATCAGCTCAATGCTTTTCTACAGCGTCAGAAGGTGGAGACTCAGAAGTCGATCCCGAAAGGCCGGCGGCATTTCTAGCTTGCTGTTGTAGAAAATCCAGATTGTGGGCGAGATGCGCGTAGTTGTTGATCATCCTTGTCGACTTGTGCCCCATGAGGTGAGAGAGCGACACCGTATCAACAGCACGAATCAGAGCGTTTGTGGCGAACGAATGTCTCGCTCCATAGGCAATGACTCGAAATCCGACTTTCTTGCTGATCCGAGTCAACCGACTCTTTATTGCGTTCTTCGTCCACGGCACACCACGCGAATTGCGAAACAGTGGCCCCGTGGGGTTTTCTGCGACTTGCTTGTCGATCAATGCTTTGACTTCTGGAATCAGGTGAATCACTCTCGCGTCTGTTTCACCCTTCGATTGTTCCGGATTGAATATGATGAGCAAATCATGCACATGATCTGCTGTCACAGTCCGAGCTTCCTTTGGTCGACAACCCGTAAGCCACAGGAAATTTAGCAGGTCCACCAATGAACCCTTGGCGTGCTCTTGTATTCGTTTCCACTGATCAGGCGTGTAAACGACCTCACGACGTTTTCGCTTTGGCTTCGAAATCCTGGCAATTGGACTGACTGAGATGTACTGTTGCTCAATGGCCCAGTTGAACATTCGCTGAGCGACAGAGATCGCATCGTTCTGACTGGTCGAAGTGCAGTCGAACCCTTCCATCCACTTGGTGATATGGTGGTGCTTGAGTGCGCCAATCTTGAGGCGGCGGCCAATGGAGGTGATCAAGCTTTCCAAATACCTCTTCTGATTAAGGTAGGTGCCTCTCGACCGTTTTTGCTCGCACCAATCCAGGTAAATTTGCGACAGGTCGTAAACGGTGGAGAGCTGAGAGGTGGTCTGATCCCGATTGAGCATCAGCTCATGGAATTTTGCAAAAGCAGCAACCCGATCTGGACCAAGGTTGAACTGCTTTCCGCCGGTTGAAAAGTACCAGCTCTGTGTCTGTTTCCGGAAGAACGGCTTCGGCTGTCGCGGCATGGCTTTACCCTCGTTTCGTGCATTATAACGTGCATTTCACGAGTGAAACCATCAAAAAACCAATGGACGATATTGGGCTCGAACCAACGACCTCCACGATGTCAACGTGGTCGCCCAGCTCAAAAACCAGTGTTTTTATTGGGTTCTTTATCGCACCACTCCCCTAAATCGCATGGTTTTACACACGAAAAGGGTCGGGAAAAGGGTCTGAAATAGTTTGATAGATTTGCCCCTCTGCGTTTCAGGAAACATTTTCTCATTCGTGTTCAATTGCAGACACAGAGGGCAGGGCGGCTGACAAGTTTTCATGGGCGCTTCAGGCCCCACGGTCTGCGCGTCCGAGGAGCGGAACGACTCCACGGCGATTCGCCGTGGACGAGCGTTTTCCAATCACAACTCGCATCCCGTGCGTTTCGGCCGGAGGCACAACTGGCGATGTCAAACCTTGCCGCTCCATCCGCCCCCACCGAACGAGAAACAGCGTCTCCGGATTTGAAAAAAAACTGCTGCCTCGGGAGATCCACGCACATCCAACGGTGCTGTCTTGTGAACTTTGCTTCGGCCGATGTCGATCAGTTCAATCTGGAGAAGCACTACCTCTTTGATAGAATCAGCCGTATGAATCCTTCCGAAATACAGCCGTCGCCCACGCCGTCGCAGGTCGAGCGACTCCAGACGCTTCGCTAATTCTATGAGCAGTGGACGCTGGAAGTCCGTCAATTGAAGAAGCCGACGGGCTGCATGTGGCACTTGAGCAAAACCGTGGGCTCAGTTTCCGGTCGCTCGATCTGAAATGATAACTTTCACTTCTCCGCAGGATCGCGGTGGAATCACCGCGTTTTCACGTACGTCCCCAGCAAAACAACTCTTCCTTCCCGTCGAAACTGTGGTAATATGCAACCATGACAACAACCATCGACAGCACGGCCTTCAATCGTGGAACCGATCCGATTCTGCAGTTTATTACTGTGGATCAGGCCCGGGAGATTGTTGAATTCCGTGGTGATGCCGATTTGCGGCAGAGAATCGACCAACTTGCTGAACGCGCGAACGAAGGCGAACTCACGGCAGAAGAACAAGCCGAGTATGAAGGTTACGTCCACGCGAATAAGTTTGTCGCAATCTTTCAGGCGAAAGCTCGCAAACTGTTGAGCGCTTCCGCGTCATGATCGACGCTGCCACAAGACGGCTTGTGCGGGAGCGAGCTGGAAATCGCTGCGAGTATTGTGGACTGCATCAGGACCACTCGCCTCTTGCGACACTGCAAATCGAACACGTCAATCCTCGAAAACATGGCGGGACAGACACTATCGAGAATCTTGCTCTGGCATGCATTGACTGCAATCTCTCAAAGTCCAGTAATATCGCGGGGCGAGATCCGCAGTCGTCCGGCATCGTCGCGCTTTTTGACCCTCGACGTGATGTCTGGGCAGTTCACTTTCAGTTTGCTGGTGCATACATTGTTGGCACAACAGCAATTGGCCGCGCAACCATTGCAGTGCTGAACATGAATTCTGACTACCAGCTTGAACTGAGAGCTACGTTGCTCGAAGAGTAAAGTCCGCTGTGATGGTATTGTGAACGTGTGCTTTTCCTGATTACAGTTCCGGCAAATAACACTCGTGGTCCGCCGGTCGGCACTGACTCTCGCACTGTTCTTCGAGGGATTGCCTGAACGGTCATCGCTGCGAGGGTTCAATCGACACTTCGGCAGGCTGCGATTGGTTTCCACTCGTTCTGGACCGCCGCCAGTTGCTGTTCTCATCCAGGGATAATAGTGGAGACGAACAATATCGAGCTGGTCTCAGTGTGTGACTCAGCAGCACCAGTGCTTCGAGATCGGCTGTGTGCAGCGACTCTCAGGGCCCCGCGGGAAAGCCGCCAACAAAGGCAGGTTGGGGGAAGGCAAAGGCTGTCGCCCGGTGACTCAGCAGCTTCGTGAAAGTCAGTCAGTAGGGGACAGGCGGTACGGGCTGCCAGCATGTCAGCTGATCAACACCGTCTTCATCAGCCGCCATCCATCGGGGCCCCCGGCGTGGAAGAGCCCCAATGGATGCCAGCCGACGAAGGCAGGCCGAATGCCCAATGGCCTGACAGATCCGCCCGGTGAAAAAACTCTCATCCGGGGTCCACGTTTTAGAGCAGAGATGTCGCGAGCCGCATCGCAACGCTACTGAATCATGGCCTTGGAAATCCTGGCACGAGGAGAAGTGAGTTTCAACTTTGGCAAATCACTCTCACCGTACAATGGCGCTTCGTCAAACACGGAGCAGCGATTCAGCTACAGTTTGCCAAAATATCTGAACAATTCGCGCAGCATCGCAGAAAACCTGCGTTTACTCGATAGAGCAGTGTAAATTACCGACGTCCCAGGAAAGGGGTCACCCATGAATTACCGGCCGGATTCGATGCTTTCTGAACAGTTTCTAAAGACAAGCGATTCATTGTTTGAGTGTGTCGTGAGGCAGACTCCGGAATTGCACAAGGGACAACTTGAGCGACTTATTCGATCCTACGGTCCGCCGCTCACTTCGTACCTCGTGAAGAGCCGGCGGCTGAACCCTGATATTGCGGAAGAAGTTCTGCAAAGCTTTCTTCTGGAGAAGCTGATCGAGCCCGCGCCGGAAGACAACATCGCGAGCCTGTTTCTGAAATGCAGAAAGGAAAATCTGAATGTTCGGTTCCGTGATTATTTGCGCCGCTCTCTCAGAAACTATCTGTACGATCTGTCGAGGAAAAGGAAGTTCACGACCATCAACCTTGATGCTGTCGGCGATCAGGGTGCAGACCCGCAGCTGGACGAGATTGACGAACTCGAATACGACGTGACATGGGCCAATAGCCTGCTGAATCAGGCCTGTGTTGCCGTGCGTGCAGAATGCCATGTGAAGAAACAGTCAAAGATCTGGGAAGTGTTTCATGAAAGGATGCTGCGGCCGATCGAAACAGGGCTGCCAGCCGCAACTTATGATGACCTTTGCAGCACCGGACGATTTGAGAGCCCTAAGCAGGCTGCGAATCTGTACATGACCGCGATCCGAAAGTTCAATCGCGTGCTGCGGGATCTGGTCAGCAACTACCTGCCGTGCGAAGGCCATTCCTCCCCGGCGGCGATCGATGCCGAACTGCTGGAACTCCAGAAGGCACTGGCAGCTCCGGGGACGCTCAATCTCAAAGAACATGCGGACTTCTCGATCAATGGCAGCGTCAATTCTCTAAAGCAGCAGTTGCTGTGTATTCCCGATGACGTTGCCAGCCTCTGGAACGACGATGATCTTGCCAACCTCTGGCAATCGCTGCTCCGAGGGAGCCTGGATTCCTTGTTGACGGAAGTCTCAGGGAAAAATCCGGAGTTCAGCGCCAGCGAGGTAACGAACTGGAGTGAGACATTGAATCAACTTCTCACTCAGGACACGCCGGCTTTGTCTGTTCTCAGGACAATCAAGGATGTTTCCAAGCTGCACGCATCGCAGACAGCCCACTCACTGGGAATTGACAGGGAGCTCGAAGATGTCTTCCCGCCCTCAGTCACGATGCTCTTGTACGGCGTGTCGATTGCCCTGGCCCGAGTGCGACTGAACGAACGTATTACTCGTGACCGGGATGAACAGTTCATTCCACGGGCCTGCCGACTGCTGGAGTTCACATGGATCGACAACCAGACTCAGCAAATCCTGCGGGATTGGCTGGAACTGCTGCAGACTTAACAGGCTGCAACCGTCCAAAGATCGAGTGCAAGGCAGCCCCGCCGTTTTTGCTGAGATATCGGGGACTTGAAGAAATTGACTCCGGCACCATTACGAACGGATCGCCGGGATCCTCCGGCAGGAATCTGGATTGCCTGCAGATAATCCAGCAACTCAAAAACTCTGAATGCCTCGCCCTTCCGTACTTCCGGCCTGACGATGTGACTGTTGTAGCGACCCGTTCGACTGAACTTACGGCAATACGACTCCCGAGATATCAAAGACCTCCACCTGATTCTTTGGTCGAATATCGACTGAAAGTCTCTTGCCGTCCGCTGACCACCTCGGATTGGCATACGTGCCTTCAAGTAGCTGAATAGACTTGCCGGTGGATGCATTCATAATCCAGAGACCTTGATCTTTGAAGCCACCGAAGGCAACGTGAGTACTGTCAGGGTTCCAGGTCTTCATCAGTGTTCCCATCCCAGCAACTGAATTTGACGCAATCGTTTTTCGGGTCTTGAGATCCGCGATGACGATTGTTTCAGAGGGATCAATATACACAATCCGCGTCTCGTCCGGCGATACTTGGGCAAACGAATCGCGAACCTTCGACAACACCGCTTCCGTAGTTCTGGGCTCTGCCGACAGGTTGCACCGCATCATTGTCCAGGTCGAAAGATCCATAAAGTAAAGCTTGTTGGCGTCTTTCGACCAACTCGGCATAAATCCCTTCCCGATGCTTTCAGTCTTTGTTCCGTCGATCGACATCACTGAGATTTCTGCCGCCGCGCCATCACCGAAACAGACTGCTATCCGGGTGCCATCCGGTGACCATGATTCATCCTGTCCACCATCTACAAGTTGCACGCAGTCGTCCGTTGCAAGGTCGCATGCGAATAACACTGGTTTTCTTTCGCTGCCCTCGGCGTACCGATTCACGAGCAATTGTTCTCCCGTTGGCGAGATAGATCCACTCCAACCAATCGTGGAAGTGAGCGGAGGGATCGGCTTGACGGTATTCTCCACCAGCAAGTCGTGATCAACCGGTGGCACTGCGGCACTCGCCTGGGAGTCATTGGATTCCGACGCCGTCCTCCGGAACGCACGTATCGCTTCGACAAACTGTACTCTCGCAGACACATTCTCAGAGTCATGCTTTAACAGCCAACCGAGGTGAAATAGCTGAGAATACAAATCGCCCGAACTCCGCGCCAGTGCTACTTGCCTTTGATGCCAGACGCTGTCAAATCTCGCCTGAGATTCGCGGAACATCCGCTGATCAGGTGAATTTCTGAACTGCTGGTCTACTAAGACGACACTCCTCTCGGACGGGAAGATCTGCCACCTGCCATCGGGAGATGTTTGGCCACCAAACTCCAGTGTCTCACTGTCCGATGCGAGGTGGTGTTCGCCGCTGGCTAAATCATGAATTACCGATTTTTGATATCCATCTGCCGCGAAAAGCGAACGACCGTCGCGGCTGAAATATGCGCGATCGATTCGCCCTGTATCTCCGTAAAACGTCCGGGTTTCGGAAACTTTCGGAGCTTGCCAGATCTTCGGGACCGGGAAATAGAATCCAGCAGCGATCGTGGTGTTACCTGGATTAAGCGCTACGCATCCGATCATCCCCGCCGTGCCCTCGAGATTGTAAAGTTCGTCCCCATTGGCAGTATCCCAGATTCTTACGGAGCTGAAGTTGTCCGCAATCACCCGCTGCTGGTCACTTGTGTACACGAGATGTTGCGTGAAAAACTGCGATCCCTCTATACGGCGACGCTCCAGTCCACTCCGACTGTCGAAGAAAACAATTCCGCAGGTCGCTCCAAGGCCACCGACCGCAATTTCATTGCCATCGGGACTGAATGTCACACAACGCGGATTGAAACCATCAACGCTCCATGAATTGAGTTCCTTCCAAATTCCTATTTTCCAAAGGCGAATTGAACGATCATCCGAGACAGAGACAAGTGTCTCACCGTCCGGACGAATGTCGATGCTTCTTACCTCACCTGTATGGCCGCGCAAGTTGGCGACTTCTTTGCAGGTCTTAACATCCCAGACTCGGATTGAAGCATCCTGCCCGCACGAGACCAGAGAATTGCCGTTTGGATCGAACTCAACACCATAAACTGATCCCTCGTGTCCCGACAAAATTCCGGTTTGTTCGTATGACCGGGTATTCCACAACTTTATCGTGCCGTCAGCGGATGCGGACGCCAGAACGCCACCGTCAGGAGTCAAAGCAAGATCATTTACGGCTCCCTCATGACCATTTATGGTGTGTTGAAGTGTAAACGTCGCGGAATCCCAGATCCGGATCGTGCTGTCGGCACCAGCAGTTGCGAGATACTCACCGTTCAGCAAGTACTGAATATCCGTAATCAATCCGCGATGCCCGTCAACACGCCTCATGATCCACGGTGTCGTGCAGTTCCAAAGTCTCAGCGTGTTGTCACCACCGACCGAGGCGAGCCTGGATCCGTCCGGACTAAATGCGGTGGAATTCACTGCAGGATTGCCCGCATGTCCTTTTAAGACTCGTAACAGCTTCCCGGTCCTGGCATCCCAGAGTCGCAGGTTATCGCTTCCGGAAGTCGCCAGTTGCGTCCCGTCAGGGCTGAACTCGATGTCCCACACACGTCCAATGTGGTGCTGAGAGTCGTTATGTTGAGGCAAGAGTTCAGGTGAGTTAAAAAACGGCTCAATTCCTGTATTGATTTCCCACACGAACGGTCCATAAGAGCCAGATGCTGCTACGAGCTTACCATCCGGACTTATTGCTACGCAGTCGAGAGGTAACGAGTGTTTGGACAGCTTAAATTCCTTCAGCTGATTGCCATTTTTTGTATCCCAAACTTTGACAAGTCGATCCGCGCCGACTGAGGCTATAACCGCGTCGTCCAAACTGAAACAAACGTCACCGATGGCCCCTTTGTGACCAGTCATTGTGTGGGTTAATTCGAAAGTCGAAGTGTTCCAAACCTGCAGCTGCCCATTGCTGTCACCGGAAACCGCCATTGCTCCGTCTGAACTAAAACTCACGCACACGACTTCGGCCGATTTCGCTTTGGCACTGCTCAGCACTTTTTTGTTCGCAATGTCCCACCGCTGAATCGTCATGTCAGCGGTGACAGTCAAGAGCTCACGAACATCTGGCAGGAATCGGACGCACTTTGCCACACAACCGAAAGCATGGAGTTCGTCTCCGGTCGTTGCGTCCCAGACTCTGATTGTCCGGTCGATGCCTCCGGTTGCGATCAAAGAACCATCTGGCGAGAAGGCCACAATATTGACACTCTGTCGATGTCCGTAACATGTGAGATCGCTTCCTTTGAAGTCATCTCGCGCGAGATACCACTCGACGCTGCGGAATTTCTCGGGAATGCTGTCCAATAACCGCACAGCCTCTTCAACACGAGATTCATCCCAGCGCGAAGTTGCCAGAAAGAAATTAGACCTGGCTAATGCAGACTCAGCTGCATCCCGTGCATCCTTTGCTCCCGCCTCTGAGGTCCTCGCACTTAATTCTGCGACCAACGCTTTGTCTCTTTCAAGTTCGACGCTAGCCCTGGCTTTGTCGGCCTCGGCTCTTGCTGCAACTGCCTTCTGAGTTTCAGAACGAGCATTCTTAGCAGAACGCTCGGCCTTTTGTTGGTCGAGGATTGATTGTTCTTCCGCCGTGGTGGCTCGGATGGCCAACCACGTGCTGATGACCGCCGCAATCATCAGGAAAGACATAAATGCAACAACAGTGGATACAGCAAGCCTGTATTTCCGAGCTACTTTTGACAGCCGATATCGCATGTTCGGTGGGCGGGCAATAACGGCTTCGCTCTTCAGGTAACGCTGGATGTCTTCAGCCATCTGAACCGGACTGTCATATCGTCGCGTGCGTTCTTTTTCCAATGCCTTCATGGCGATCCAGTCGAGATCGCCTTTCAAGACAAGACTCAACTTTCGAAAGTCGGTCTTTCGCAATTCAGTGATGCTGGTGGCGGATTGACCGAGGCTACTCAATCGCTGACTCGGTCGAGGCGGATCCTGCTCTCGAATTGCCGCTAAGACGCGATCCAGGGCCATGGCTTTCATCGATTCCCGGTCGAGCGGAGTACTTCCAGTGAGCAGCTCGTAAAGCAGTACACCCAGCGAGTACACATCGCTCCGCGTGTCCACGTCCTGAACATTCATCTCGGCCTGTTCGGGGCTCATGTACTGCAGCGTGCCCATAACTCGACCGAACTCCGTGACAAGTGTATGTTCGGTCAGCCGATTTGTAGCGTGTAATGCTTTGGCAAGTCCAAAGTCGATAACCTTGACGCACGGCGCATCGCCAGCTTGAGTCACGAGGATGTTGCTGGGCTTGATGTCTCGATGAATGATGCCTTTCTGATGAGCATGCTGAACGGCGTTGCACGTCTGAACAAACAATTCCAATCGATCATCCAGACTCAGTTTGTTGGTGTCGCTGTATTCGGTGATTGCGATGCCTTTGACCAGCTCCATCGCGAAGTACGGCCGCCCGTCGGTGGTGACGCCGGCATCGAGGACACGCGCGATGTTTGGATGGTCCATCATTGCCAGTGCCTGACGTTCCGCCTCGAATCGTTTCTGCACTTCGTCGGAGTTCAGCTCGGAGCGGATAATTTTCAATGCGACGCGGCGGCGAACAGGTTTTGATTGCTCGGCTTCGAAAACTGACCCCATTCCGCCTTCGCCAATCTTCCGGCGGATCTTGTAGGGTCCGATCATGTTGAGATCTTGCGGATCCGTCGTGGTTTCTATGTCCATTAGCTGGCGAAGTGCCTCGGCCATGTCTGACGCTGTCGCAAATCGACCGGATTTGTTTTTCTGCAAGGATTTCAGGCAGATCTGTTCCAGTGCCTGCGGAATACGATCATTCAGCGAACGAGGCGACACCGGTTCCGTGTGAATGATCTGCTTCAGAACATCCGTTACTGTCACCCCGAAGAATGGCCGTTTGCCGGTCAGCATCTGATACAGCACACATCCCAATGAAAAGATATCGCTGCGACCATCCAGTCGTTCTCCACTTGCCTTTGCCTGCTCGGGGCTCATGTAGGCTGGAGTGCCGGCCAGTTGCGAGCTCCTCAGGACATCATCGTCCCGAACTGCCAACCCAAAATCGGCGACATACGGTTTCTCCGTGGCCTTCTCAATCAGAATATTCGCAGGCTTGATGTCTCTGTGAACCAGTCCCTTTTGATGAGCCGAATTCAGGGCCTCGGCGACCGTGGCGATCAGCGCGACAGAAAAGGCGAGATCCTGAATTCCCGGCTTCAGCCGTTCGGCCAGATCGCTTCCGTCTACGAAGCGGGAGACGATGTAAACTCTGCCTTCGGACGTTTGCCCGACATCGAACACGGGCACGATGTTGGGATGATCCATGGCGGCCATCAATTTGGCTTCAACCATGAGCACCTGAGTGTCGCTGGCATTGGGCAAATGGATGGGATGAGCCAGCTTAATGGCAACTTCTCGATGAAGCTGTTTGTCAAACGCCAGCCAAACTTCTCCAAAACGACCTTCACCCAGCTTGCGGCGAAAATCAAATCGATCTAATTGCGGCTTTTGGGCATCGATGTCGTCGGAGAAAAAACTGTTGTACCACGTGGCCGTGGGCTGGTCGGCTGACATGTGTTGCAAGTTCCGCGTCAAAGCTCAATGCCAACACCAATCGTGCTCGCCGACATGCGTCGCCACGCAACTGGTGCTAACGGAGCCGTTGGACCTCCTTGCAGCAAAGTTGGCGCTTAGTTCAGACTGATGGACTGCGGACTAGTCTGACCAATCGATGGAACGCAGGCAAGTCGCACACAGGATCAGAACAACCTTAGCTGACGAATTTTTGTGCCACTCAACAGCCTTCCTGCGATCTTTGACCGTACCGACGCCGCGGTCGCATCTGCGTGCCCAAATCTCCTGTGCAGCGGATCGGAGTCCTCAAACAACTGCTGAATGCTTCGGCAAACTCTGCAGATAGGAGGCAGGCTGAGTTCCGTGAGACGTCAGAACCGACAAACAACTGCGGGGGGACATCCGGTCAATGAAACACTCGTAAGGTTTCGTGAGGCTGGAACAATTGCCTGATCCTCCGGAGACCATGAAACATGCACCGGTCGCGGTTTCTCGGCGCGCCTTTGCTGGTCGCCTTTTCACGAAAACCAGCTCAAGTCCACAGGTGGCTCCTGTTCATTCCACTCGTCAGCAGACGCGGCCTGAGGCAACTGAGTCGGGCGCTGGTCTGACAACGGAATCATGGAACCGGAAACATTCGACATCAACACAAGCGTGCAATCGTCCATGGTCCGGAGCCTGAACACATCGTTCAGATTACTCTGAACAGCTGCTTCAACGTCGAGCTCCGGATAATTGTCAAGCCAGGTCAGCATCGTGGATGCTGCGGGAGCTATCTCCTGAGTTGTCCGGTGCAGCAACGACGCTTCCAAACCATCTGAGAAAAGCAGAAATCCATCTGCAGACTCGAATCCTGACTCACCGTCGCATGCTTCGCCTGGCCCCCATCGTAAGATGCGCATTCTGTCTGCAGCGTCCCTGTCCGATACAAAGAAAGTCTCATTGGCAAATTCTCCCTTCATGGGAACGCTCACCGGCCTCAGTTCCGACCCGAATCTGCCGATAATCCCTCCATCTCCCAGGTGAATCGCAATACCGCTTCCATCTTCCGCAACGGCGACAGCCACGATCGTTGACGCGAAGTTTCTAAGCGTCGTTTGTTTGCTGCTGGCAATTCTGCAGAGCTTCGACAGAAGATACGGCATCAGCTTCGACTTGATTTCATCGACCGACGTAGAGGCAGCAAGGGGAAAATTACGAACAAGCCACTTCGTTAAAGTGGAACTCACAACGCTCGCTCCGATATAGCCAAAATTCACGCTTCCCGCGCCGTCAGACACACAGGCAGCAACGACTTCCCCGTGCATGCCGCCGGAATTGTGACGACACTTAGACCAGCGATCTTCACACCGACCATTGTTCCACTGATGACTTCTGCCAATAACTTTGGCTCCGACGCAGGCCCAGCGATTCCATGGATGTGTCATATGCTTCCCCAGCCAGAAACAGGATCCAGCTGCACCTGTTCGCCGGGCTGTGATTCGGAGACTCGAACAACCGACTTCGACAGCCATTGAAAGAATTCCGCGAATTGCAGCCCCTTGAGTCGCAGAGGCGGTCGCTTCTTCGAAAACATCGCCAGAACCTTCATATCGGCCGCGTTTCCAATTCCGATAGGAATCACTGTCAGCTTACGGCGTGCTTCCAACTCACATGCCTGCGAAGCTATGGACAGGTGCTCCTCGCTTGTGGGCTGTCCATCGGTCATCAGCACCATGAAAGGCTGAAAGTAATCAACACCGGCAATGCTGTATTGATGCTTGCGGGACTCCAGAATGCTCATCGATAACCGGGCACCTGCTCCAAGATTGGTCAGGTAGCCTACGTGACTGCCGGTTGACAGGACCGGCGGACAAGGAACACGATCGAGACTCTGGAAGTCCAGCATCACGTCTGCGCGATCCGCAAACGCGACAACCGCCACCTCAGCACTTGCATTTGCCACCGGATCACGGCGAAGAGCATCAAAGAAAAGTCCGACGCCCCTGTTAAGTTCCGCGATCGGTTCACCTGACATTGACCCGGACACATCCAGACAAAGTGTGACAGGAACACGATGCGCTGGATTTTCGAGCAGATCACTCGGGTGAATTCGCATCAGATCTGTGGTATTTGACAAGGTTGACATAAGAGGTTCTTTCGAAAGAGTTAGGAAGTGAACAGGTTCTTGCTGCATTTACCGCAGTCGTGCTTTGTCGTGGAATCATTTTGATCCGACTTGTAAACTTTGATCCCTCGTCCCTGAGAGCTACGGTGGCCGCAGTGGATACAGCGGTGATCGCCGTTTGAATATCTCGAGCCGGGCAGGCTGTAATACTGACTTTCATTAAGCGTGCGGTTGAAAGCTGCAGCGAGCGCGCCGAGCGAGATCAGACTCCCAAGCCCGATGATCAGCTTGCTCGGATACCATGTATTGGCAATGACCGTCGCGATGACCGCAACGATACAAACTGTGACGCATATCCTGAACGTTCGACTGGAGATCGCATGAATGGCATCCTGAGTCGCCTGCTGATTGAAAACTTCCGGTTTGACAGCCGTTCCGATACTGCTCACATGCGGTTTCACTGCGGCGGTGCTGCTACGCGAAGAGAGACTCGATGGTCCACTTGAGCGTTCATTGTTCCTGTGGCCTCTTTCCATATAGCTCAGCAGGCGGTCAAAGCCGGTGCTGCCATCGGCGGGAATGAGATGCTCCTCACCGGGCTTGAAACGCTTACTGCGCGGCATGATCTGCAGGTCGTAACCGACCTTTGGACGTGGGCCCACAAAAACCTGAGACGAATCATTCAGGTCTCGCTGATAACGTTTCAACAGTCGGATCCATTCCTGGACAGTGATTCGCGGCTCCCCGAAATGATCTCGCTGAAACGAGTGGGCAAATGCCCGTTTGAGTGGCCCACTCAGATGACCCCAGCAATACATCCAGACGCCTTTGGGCGCCGAGTTGGGATTCGTGGACCAGTCGGAGGTATAGGAAAACTCCATCTTGCGGATATTGGTGGCGCCGTCTTCGCCTCCGGCATGGCTGTATGGACACTTGCCGGGGAACAGGATCATGAACAACAGAGTGGCGACGGCAAACAACTCATGCTCGTTTGTCCGCAGGAATGTTCCGTAGTCCTGTCCCTGAATCTCTGGAGCGGTAAAATTCACGGTGCCTACCGGACAAGGAAAGCCTTCCACCTGAAAACTGTCGCAATCAACGATGTAGACCTCATCAGGAGCGGCGAAAAGAATATTTTGCGGGTTGATGTCGCCGATCAGGACATTTATCCGATGCAGGGCTTCAATACAGTAGAGGATGTGCAGCGCCAGCGAGACGGAATCTTTGCGTGTCCAGTCCGGACGGATTCGCTGCAATTGGTGAGGCAGAAACAACGTATGACCGAGTGGCTGCCCGGATGCCCGCGGCATCAGGAATCCCCGAAACACTCCCGCAGCGTCAGCCACGGAAGCGAGCGGCCAGCAGATTCCCCGGCGGACAAATCCGTGACTGACCATCAGCTCAATCTTGTCTCGACGAGCTTCCGTCAGTTTGTCCGGAAAATATAACTTGCAGACTTCCGAACGTCCGACAATTTCAAAAACCGCTCCTTCTCCACCAGCTGCCAATTGTTTTCCCAGGACAACAAGGGTGCCATCAGAACACTTGAGAGAACTGCCGGTGTCTTGTTTATCCCCGGCAGGCAGCCTTTTCTCCGAGATCATGGCGACATTGGACTCAATTCGGAACGCCCTCGGAGCGTGTTGTCGGACAGGATTCACTCCCATTGAATCTGGCGAGCCATGCCCGTTCCTGTTGCCGGCTGCCGAGAATCCTGCTTCCATGTTCCGAGGCCGAAAAAAGATGGCTTTCTGTGTTCTCGCATGGAGCTTGATCACCTCAAGGCTTTTTCGACTCCTCACGGACTCCTTTTTCAGCTTTGCACGCAAATCGCGCATCAGCGGTGCATCATTCGTAAGTACCACGATGTCTCGTGAAAGCATGTGCTGCTCGACAACCCGCTGGATGACCTGGTCAGCGAAAACGTCGCAGTTCTCTCCTCGTATTTGCGCCTGTTTGGTATCGATCAATTGCGTGAGCGCAGTCAATCTCTGCCGTGCCGTTGCCTGACAGTTGTCCGTGCCGTCGCCCGCAAGTCGCTCTAACTCTTTGATGACCAGCGTGGGGACCAAAATCGGATTTCTTGTGAATACGGATTCGTGGTCTCGCACGAACTCTGCAAATCCGGACTGCATGGCGAAACAGGTGTCGAGCAATACGGCATGCGTCTCCAGAACTGAATCCAGTGTTTTCGTGTTGGGCATGAGATACTCCGATGTCGAACTGAATGAAGTGTGTACAACTCGTCTAAAAACAGACGCAGTCAGCGGAAAACTGGTGGATAGACCCTGACAGTTTTCTCCCTGGACTTTTACGCCACGGCGATGATCGATCAGGCCATACATCTGCCAGACTGCTCGTTGCTGGAAAGTTAAACTTTTCATACCAACTAAACGGTGATCGCGACTCAGTGCTGCGCCGAAGGCTGTGAGTTTTTCGAAATCCCTCAGAATCTGCCTGACTGCGTTTTCAGAATGATCTTCGGCGAATTCAAGTACTTTCAGAACTTCGACTTCCGGCAGAAGCGAGCCGTGATCCTGCATCGAACGGGGTGCCGATGTGCTGCTCAAGCAACGCGACATTGTCGATCCCTCGGTAGAAGACTGGTTCGGTGCCATGGTGCCTGGCACGTCGCGTGGAACGCATACGTCAGTTGACTCGATCATCGGAACGGATCGATCAGCGACGTGCTCGAACTCTGAGAGCCCCTCCGGAAAGCCGCCGACAAAGGCAGGTTTGGGAAAGCAAGGCAGGCCATCGCTTAGTGAGCCAGTTGAGGGTAGTGGGTCAGCTCGTGGCTGTCAGTCAGTTGTAGACAGCAGTTGCCGGTCCGCAGACAAGTCAGCCGGCCGGCACCGCCTTCATCGACTGGCATCCATCGGGGGCCCCCGGCATGGCGAGCCCCAATGGATGCCAGCCGACGAAGGCAGGTTGAACGACCAACACTGAATAGATTGACTCGCAGGTAATTTGCGTGATAAGAGAAGATTATTGAGCACATGTTGCAGACTGCGAATCACAACGCTACTGAAACATGATCTTTGACATTCAGGACACGGGTAGAAGAACTCTCATCGGCGCTCGCGGACGCTCCCCAGTAACTCGGACTGGAATGGAGCGTGCGTGAGTACCGGTGGTGCAACATTCGGTTTTACTTGCGGTTTTTCTGTTTCCCTGTGTCCTGTCTGGAGATCGTTCCATGTCCAACCTTGTGCGGGCTTCCCGCGAATTGTTTTCCCGAACGCCTGATGAGACGTTCGAATCCTTTGACCAGCTCAGTCAGTACTGCAGCACGCTGCAGGAACATTCCATCGATCGTTGGGAACCACCGGAATCGGTGACTCCCGCGATCCTCGATAACGGCCAGCTGGGTCTGTCTGTCGGTTCATCCGGTCAGTTCCAGCTGAATGACTGGTCTTTCGGCCAGCTGTGTGGTTTGGCCCGAGTCGATAGGCTGACGCTCAATCGATTGCGGATCGAAACCGCCGTTCAGGCTCTGACCGAGACGCTGCCCCGTGGCCGCAAGCCGCTGCAGGTACTGACTACCGATGACCGAGTCCGCTCGGTTCATGGCGCCAGTTACACCCGGCTCTACAACTCAGAACTCCTCGACATGGTTCGCCATCGTGCGGGAGATTTCGTGCCGCCCCAGAAAGGATTCAATGGGGCCACCGGTTTGTATGCTGGTGAGCAGGATATGTTCTGCTTCCTCATTGATCCCACGGGATGGGTGGAAATTGGCGGTGAGTCGTTTGCTCCGGGATTCTTCATTTGGAATTCCGAAGTCGGACGACGCACGGTTGGTATCGAGACGTTTTGGTTTCAGTCGATCTGTTCCAATCACATTGTGTGGGACGCTATGGAAGTCACGACGTTCAGTCGCAAACACACAGCCAACGTCCATGACGCCTTGCCTGAGATCACCAGTCTGCTGGATCAGCTGGTGAAATCCCGCGATCAGCGTCGGGATGCGTTTGTGCGAC
>JAYUVA010000034.1:0-4807 GCA_043754375.1 Candidatus Kuenenia sp.
CGGATCCACCTCTGTGATTCAGGGAAAAACTCGAATGCAAAGTCCTACGAAACGAATCGCGCTGACGAAACGCCAGCGTGAAATCTACGAGTTTCTGCGGGACAAGATTATCAATCGTGGCTACGGCCCGACCGTTCGGGAAATTGGACTGCATTTCAATATTCGATCTCCCAACGGCGTCATGTGTCACCTGAAAGCGCTGGAACGCAAGGGCCTGATCAGTCGTGAGCAGAATATGTCGCGCGCGATTCAGCTCTCGGATGCTCCGCAGAATCGCTTGTCAGTCACTTTGATCGGTACTGCGGCGACTGGCGGGCCAATTCAGCCGTCTGTCGCGTCGGACGAATCCGTTTCTTTTGGCACGGTCTTTGAGGGCCCTGAGATCGCCTGTATGCGAGTGGAGGGAAACGGTTTTCTGCCGCTCAATATCGCCAGCGGTGATTTTATTATCGTGAATCGTGAATCACCCCCGCAACCTGGCTGCCTGGTCGCTGCCATGGACGACCGACATGCTGTCATTCTTTGCACGGTTCAGGAGGGATCGAACCATCTCAATCCAGCCATTCCCGGCACGCCCGGCTTAACGCCTCGTCAAGTACTGGGTGTGATCACGGGCATCGTCAGGAAGTTCCGCGTTCCAGCGGCGGTGACAGCAGCAGAAACTCCGTGAAAGTCTGACCAGCAAGGAACGAGCCGGGATGCGATGAAACGCTGGTCTGTGGATGCTCCGTAAACCATGAGTGTCTGGCTATTTCGTGCCCGGAACTGTTTTCAACAGGTCGCGAAACAAGGGAATTTCCCTTGATCGAGCTTGCGAGATCCTGTGTTCGTAGAGTTCAATCCTGGAATCGTCGGGCTCGATGGACTTCATCATTCGCAGTGAGGCTTCCGCACCTTCGATCTGCTTGTGTGCGAGCGCTAACTCAATACTGACGGAAAAGTATCCCATTGCCTCAGAAACATGCATGGTGTCAAGGTCATGCAGCGGCTTCAGGAGGTCTTTTGCACGTTCCAGATTCTCTGCCCGAATTTCCATCTGCGCCAGTGACGTCCTTCCGAAGAAATAGTCCGGAAATCTCTCGTGAATTTCACGCACCATTTTCTCAGCCTGATTCCATGATTCGCCATCGCGACCTGCCAGCATTGCTCCAGCCAGATTGTGCATCGCTGACGGACTGTTCGGGTCAAGGTCTACGCATTTGCGGAATACAGGCACTGCGGATTCAAAATTATTTTGCTGCATCAGGATGTAACCTTTGTTCATCAAATCTACGAACGCAGCGTTGTTGTTGACCATGGTATTTCGGTGGATCGTTGCAGAAAACAGTGCAATATCGTGCCACGTGCCTTTGATCCACATTCGATGTGGGCCACGCCCGATGTGTCCTTTTTCGTGGAGCGTGCCGAGCACTTTGTATCTGAGTTGGTCCGGACCGCGCTGGCCGAACGCAAATGTCTGCAACGCTTCCAGCATGTCGGTTGACCCGTCCTGGCTGGCCACAAGTACGGCAAATTCCCGGCCCGCGTTGTCGCCGCGATCCAGCAACGCCGAAATCATCACTCGAATGTGCGGAAACTTCTTTAACGCCTGTGTGAGCGTTTGTCCATTTCTACGATCGATCGACTGAAGCAGTTGTTCCAGCACGGGCCCAGGTATCCATTTATTCAGCGGGTCGATCCATGGTGCATGGCAGTCTGCCGTATCCAGTTCCGCGAGATTTCTGCGCGCAGGATCGTACGACGGATCTTGACTTAATGCTGTTTTCCAACAACGGCGAGCTTCGTTTTCGTACCCCATTCGCATCAGAGCGACGGCATTGCAGTGATTCAAGGCTGCGACGCAGCGCGGATCTTTGTCTGGAATCGTGGCCGCGTGCTCGACAACTTTACGAACGTGGTCATCTCGTCCCAGCAGGCTCAGAAACTCCGTCTGCATGGCAACCGCATCCTGTTGAGTCGCGGGATCCCGGACAATGTAGTCGGCGATCTGATCAGCTTCATCGAGGTTGCCTGTCAGAAATAACAGCCGTCCCAGGCTGGCTTCAGCGAATTGATTGAAAGGAAACAGTTGACAGGTCTCCCGGCATACGCGAACTGCTTCATCCATTTCGCCAATCTGAAACAATGCCAATACCAGATTGTTTCTTGCGGACACCAGTTCCGGCTTAACTTTCAGCAACTCACGAGCTTTTGCGACTGCGTCGTCGAATTCGCTGCACGAGATTTCGAACAGGATTTCGTCGTGCAGTACCAGCAGTTCGAATTCAGAATCCACCATATCGAATTCCTTCAGAGTCTGCTGAACGGTAATTTCCGCTACTTCGATCGCAGCCTGCGCTTTCGATGCATTCTTGTGTTCTGGCCAGCGCTCCAGAAAATGACGATACGCTTTGAGCGCCATTGGAACTCGCATGGAGAAAAGGTATCCCTGAGCCATCATGATCCATGCCTCCGGGTTACGCGGCTGCACACGGACGAGCCGCTCCGCCGTCCGTGCCATGTTCACATGGTCCTGCATCGACTGGTACAGGCAGATCAGCGATTCCAGAATCTCCGGGCAATTGCGTTTGCGCCGATTCTCGCGCTGCAGGATTTGTTCGGCTTCCTCGTAGTGCCGCTCCCGGATGAGATAGTTCGCCTTGTCGATCAGTTCTTCGAGTCTCGGCGAAGGCTGAAACGAATCAGAATTCCTGGCAGAAGCGGCTTTGGTTTTTTCCCGGCGTTTCAGTTCCTTCTGGTGCTTCTTCTGAGCTTTATCACGCTTAGACATTACGGATTCCTTTCCTGTTTCAGTCAATTTGAAGAATTGCGAGCCTGCAGAATCGCAATGTCGAAGCATATTCCGAGGAAGATCCTGCGGCAACCGCCTGCGTCGCCATTTTTTGCACGGAAGCTGACTCGCCGGTATTTCTGTGATGAGTGGCGTCTGCTTACAATGCCCGGATCACGAGTTTCTCCCCGTCGCAAGGTGTGCTGAATTTCCATGGACCAGAATCCGTTTGCTGTACTTTCGCTGATTGTGGCTCCTGCCATCCTGACGAATGCGTCGTCCGTGCTGATCATGAGTACCAGCAATCGTCTGGCTCGCGGAGTGGATCGGGCGCGGGAATTGTCGAAGCAGTTGGAAGGGACGACAGATCTGAGTTGCCCCGATGCACAGCGTCGGCTCCGGGAATTGAGAGCTGCGGAAGATCGGACGTTGCTTCTGCTGAGATCACTGCGCAGTTTTTATGTGGCGCTGGGAGCCTTTGCGTCTGCAGCATTTGTGTCGCTGCTGGGTGCAGTCACCGCGTCGATTCAGCTGCCTGCGATCGTGCTTCCGCTGGAACTCGCAGGCGTGGCTGCCGGCCTGGTCGCAGTTGCCGCACTGGTGTATGGTTCGATCCTACTGTTTCGGGAGACGCGAATCGCCGTGCAGGTCATCAGCGAACGAGCTGCCACGGTGCGCGAGAGATTTGGAACGTCACAGAATTTCAGGAATCTGTAAGCGGTTTGGCGCTTGCGGGATGTCGATTGAGTGAATTCAGGTAGGGTGTGTGCAGCGACAGCGAAACACACCAGCTCTTCCGGTTTCCCAAGTGGTGCGTTCCGCTCCGCTTCACGCACCCTACGACCAAAACCTCCGGCCCGCTTCTTCGCTTCAGATCTCAGCCAGACGCCGGGTGGAATCGCCGAACTGGTCGGTCTTGACGCCGAATTGATTCAACATGCTGACATACAAATTGGACATCGGCTGAGGATCGACTTTCAGATAGCGGCTCGTCTGAATGGCTCCGCCCGCATGGCCGGCAAGGATCACCGGCAGGTTGTCATGTGTGTGCCGATTACCGTCGGCAATCGCACCGCCGTAGACAATCATGGAATTGTGCAGCAGCGAATTGCCATCGACGTCATCGGTCGTCGCCATACGTTCGAGAAATCTGGCAAAACGACTGATGTAGAACTGATCGATCGCGGCGACTTTTTTCGCCAGGTCGGTCTCGCGCTGATTGTGCGTGAGGTAGTGGTGGCCTTCTCGAATATCGAGCTGCGGAAACGTGCGATTGCTTCCGTCGTACGCCAGCAACAGTGTGGCGATACGCGTCGTATCGGTCTGGAAAGCCAGGTGCAGCATGTCGAACATGAGGTCCATGTATTGACTGAAGTCACCGGGGATGCCGACAGGCGTTGATCGCTCAATCTCAGGGATATCCTGATGCGATTCCGCCGCCTTCAGACGCAGTTCCAGCTCCCGCACGACTGTCAGGTATTCATCGAACTTCTGCCTGTCACTGACGGCCAGGGAACGTTGCACATCGGACGCTTCTTCCAGTACGAAGTCCAGTACACTGCGCTGTGTCTGCTGACGCAATGCAAAATTTTTGCGGCGTTCCGATCCTTCGCCTGCACCGAACAGTCGTTCAAAAGCGAGGCGAGGATTTGCTTCCGGCGTTACAGGCGTCGATGCAGAACTCCACGCCAGATTGTATTGATACGCACACGCATAACCGGAATCACAACTGCCCGAGTTGCGAATCAGATCGGACGAAAGTTCCAGAGACGGAAAGCGAGTCAGATTTCCCGCCCTTTGCGCAGCAACCTGATCGATCGAGATTCCCACATGAATATCATTGCCGGCAGTCTTTCGGGCGCGGGCACCCGTCAGGAACGTCGCGCTGGCTCGAGCATGGTCACCGGCGCCGTCGCGGCCTGCTGTCGCGTTTTCATGATCAAGGCCACCGATTACCTGAAAATGTTCTTTCAGTGATGCCAGCGGAGCCATGGATTCGTTCAGTTCAAATTCGGCTGTCGGAAACCAGTGGTCCTG
>JAYUVA010000035.1:0-3751 GCA_043754375.1 Candidatus Kuenenia sp.
AACGGACTGTCGCTGCACTGCACAACCACAGCCCGTGCAATGCGCCGTGCCGCCGCGTGCATAGAGCAGCCTCAGAAAATCATGAATCTCCGTCGTGACAGCCAGCGTGCTCCGGGCAGGGACCGAGGAAACTCGCTGATCGACGCTGATTGTCGGTGCGAGTCCGGTGATGTCATCGACATCCGGACGCGGCAGTTGCCGCAGCAGCGTGCGTGTCTGGACCGAAACGCTTTCCAGATAACGTCGCTGACCTTCGGCGAAAAGCGTATCGAATGCGAGAGAACTCTTGCCGGAACCACTGACGCCCGTCATCACGATCAGTTGTCCGGAAGGCAGATCGACGTCGATGTTGCGAAGATTGTGAGTCCGCGCACCACGAATGCGGATCATCGGCTGGTCAGATGTTTCGTTTGCGGTATTCATTGTGGCGCATACTACCAGCGCTCACACCGTGGGTGTGGATCTGTAATGAATTTTGCCGTTTGCAGAAAATGTCACAACCCCCGGCTTCCAGCGAATTGCCCTCCCATGGTGCTGTTGCAGAATCCATGCCGCCAGATTGTCCTCGGCGAGTGCCTGATAACCCACGTAGCTGGTGCAGAGGCGGGGATTGACTTCCACGACACGGACAGATCCTTCCGAATCGTCCGGCAAAGAAAGATCGACAAGCAGATCCGCACCAACATAACCATGAAACGCCCCGAGCGCGACGGCGATCTTTTCTGCCACAGGCGTGATGCGCGAGGCGATGGCAGGGTTACATGGAATCTGACCGCCGTGATATGACACCTCGCCATCGGTCAACCGGATATCCTGTCGAGCGGGCGGCAGGATAATCGTCGAGCCGCGTTGGCCGCCACCGATGAAGCCGACGGAGCAGGCAACACCACGTATGAATGGCTGCAGAATCCATCGATCATTTTCCGAACATTGCTGCGGCAGGCCCTGAAACTGCTGATGATTGAGATGCACGACTCGAACGCTTTCCGCGCCCGCACCGTCTCGCGGCTTGAGCACCACGAGGTGATCTATGTTCGAACGATGTATGTCGGTGACTTCTTGTCTGGCTGAATTCTTTGGCAACGTTCCGCGAAGCAGATCGGCAGCCGTGTCATCGATTGTCCGTGTCGGAATCGTGGCAATCGCATGCTGCTGCAACCATACATCCGTCGTGCGTTTGTCTGCAAAAATCTCCGCCAGTCGCCAATCAAGGTTGAGACTCCGAATCAGTGACGTTTCCGACGCCTGCACAGCTTTCAACAGCGAGACCAGAACACCATCACATTCCGGCGCAATCAAAAGCACAGCGTCGAACGCCACCTGCTGTGATTCGTCGCGAAGGATTGACGGCAATCTGTCTGGCACCAGTTCGCTGCGCTGAATGAGAATGCTGTTCCGGCCATGCGCCGCACAGAAAATGTGTGATTCCGCAAGTCGTGTTGCCGTCTCTGCGCTGAGCAAAACGGTCACATTGACATCCGGCAGCCTGGCGATGTCAGTCACAACTGCGTTCAGCATGGCTTCCGCTTCTTCCAGCATCGACGGCGCAGCAAGTCGCGACGCATCGGAGTTCGCCAGTAGAAACTCTGCAACCAAAACCCTCGACGTCATTTTGTGACCGTTTTCCACAGCAACATCAGTCCCGGGAGTCTACAACTCCTGCAAATATTTATCGAGATCCGCAAGGTCGCCGGGTTGAGTGTCCTTGAGCAAACCTGCGGGCATCAGTGAGTTGCGTTGGAGCACCTTGTGTTCCATGTCGGCCGCTTCAATCCGCCAGGTCTTGTGTTCCGCGTCGCGCAGCAACAGACCATCGACGGATTCATAGACGATCAGGCCGGTATAGACTTTACCGGCCTTCGTCTCGATCGATGTCGTCTGATAGCGGGGTGAGATATCCCGATTGGGTTCCACAATCGATGCGAACAGATCCCGGCGCGAGAATCGTTTCGTCACGCCCTTGAGATCCGGTCCCAGTGCCTGGCGTCCGCCATGGCAGCGGGCACAGGCGAGGCGTTCGAACAGGCGTCGTCCGTTGTCGGCATTGCCGGCGTTCCAGTCGATGGTATCCAGACTGAGCAGAATTTCCTGAGCCACATCGGATGTCTGCGGCGGGCGATAGTCCGGATAACGATGTTCGAGCCACGTCTGCCAGAGTTGCATGGATTCCGGCTGCAGGCGATACCCGCCTTCACCGAACGCAAACTGATGCGACTCCGACGTATTGTTCTCCAGCAGCCGCATCGTAATCTCACGCAACTGAAACTCACGCTTGTCATTGATCAGGCGTCTGGCGGCGGCCAGCAACTGGAACTGTTCGGCAGCAACATTGCTGCGTGGCAGTTCAACAAGAGCCTTCAGGCACGCTTCGACGGCGTTGAGTTGGGGCGATTCCAGGCCGGAAAGCAGAATCTCACGTTCCTCTCTGGTGGCCTTGTCGGCGATGGTGATCAGCACCGCATCGCGGACAGAAAGATTATCAAGCTGTGCGCGAAGCAGAACACGATGCTCGGGCTGCGTGGATTCGCCAATCGTGAAGACAACGTCGTTTGACCATTTGTATTCCGGATCAGACTGGATGATTTTCACCAGGCCTTCAATGGCTTTGGGAATGGCGGCTTGCGGCACCTGAGTCAGGAACAGCACATGGCCCGGTTCGCCAAAGCCAGGTTGTTCGGCCAATAAAGTGGGCATGGCCGGATCGACTTTGCAGAGGGCTTTGTACAATTCGCCGATACGATCGTCCCAGTTCGTGTCCTGCTTCAGCCCATACCTGCGAATCTTGATGTCAATCCCAAGCAGCGCCCTGCCGGTTGCCGTGCTTTCATCATACGAGCGTTCGATGTCAAACTGGCTGATCGCTGCGAGGCGATGAATATCGTCTGCCGGAAGTGTGGAATCGGTAATGCTCGCCAGCAGCCTCGCAAACAGATCGCGATTGAACGGTGTCGTCATGGCGATCAGGCGAATCAGTTCGTGATCCAGATGCGCATCACCGGACGGAAACGCTGCCCCGACTTTGGTCATGATGGGGTTGAGTTCACGTTCCAGAGACGCCAGCGGTAACGCCGGTGCGTAGCCATCAAACATCACCGCCCGATCCCTGGCCGGGCCGACGTCTCCCAGCGTCATCTGCAGAATGCGAATTGCGTCGTAACGATCTTCGCCGGACGACGTCGAAGACACGAGCATATCCGCCGCGACTGCTGCTGCGGGTACACTTTGCAGCGGCGCACGTAGACTGCGTCCCATGTGAAACCACATCAGAGCACGTCGATTTCCTGCCAGAGACTTCGCGATTGCGTTACGGTGATCATCGTTCATACGGGAAATCAGCATTGCGGCTGAGAGTCGCACGATGCGATCCTCCGAAGCTAAAGCCTCTGATATTGCGGGCGCTGTGATGACAAACGTGGCACTGGTAGTCACGGAAGTGAGTGCCTCCAAAGCAAACCGCTGCACGAACGGGTCTCGATCAGTGATCAGCTTTCTCAGAAGTTCCGGATCCGGTGAATCCGGTCGACTGCGTCCAATCGCCCATGCTGTTCGCGCTCGAACATAGTTTGATCCAGCCAGGGTCAGTTTTTCGGCCGTGGCGTTGTCCAGGCCGCCGAAGATTTCGACAAGGATTTCGATCGCCCGCATTCTTTCAGGAATCCGTCGGGTTTCCATCAGCGCGGCTTCGCGGAAGACGCCGGGACCCAGCGACTTTGCCAACGGAAACCATGTTGCACGCGACCAACTGCTGTTC
>JAYUVA010000036.1:0-2617 GCA_043754375.1 Candidatus Kuenenia sp.
AGCAGAGTGCCGCAAACATTTCGACGAGCGCGCCTGCGATCGCGCCTGCCAGTCACACGGCAGTTGGCCAGGAAGTCGATTCCCTGTACGCGGCTGTCAGGAAATCAACCAATCCGACGGCGCAACGGGCCGCCAGGGCGCTCGATCAGTTCCTTGAGGATCTGTCAAAAACTCCGGGACGCCGATCCAGTGATATTCTGACTGCGTACAACGACATGGTCGCAAAATGGTTGATCGATGAATACGCCGACATCGCGCGATCGAATGACTTCCAGCCTGTGGGGCTTCGCGATGTGCCACGCGAACTCAAGAACCGTTATATGCGCGTCGATGCCGACAATACACAGCACTGGGCGCTGCGAATTTATCCGAAACACGACGTGTGGAAAGGAGCAGCTCTGACAGCATTCGTGGAAGATCTGCGAACCGTCGATCCGGAAGTGACAGGTGTGCCCGTCCAGAATCTGGAGTCTGCCGGTCGAATGCACACCACGTATGCCAGCATCGGACTGTACGCATTGGCGGTGATCTCGATGCTGTTGTTGTTCAACTATCTGCGACCGGGGCAGAAACTTCTGACCGTCGTCCCACCCGTGGCTGTCGCTGCATTTATTGGTTACACTCTGTTCAAACGCAACGGTGTTGTCGATCCGACAATGCTGGTGCTGATCTGTCTGGGGCTGGTTGTGTTTATCGCCGCTGTGCTGGATTATCGCAATCTGCGGGATACCGCCCTGACGCTTGTTCCCGCGTTTGCAGGCAGCGTGCTGATGTTGGGCATCATGGCGTTGCTCGGGTTGACGTTGAATCCCCTGAATCTGATTGCCCTGCCGCTGGTTTTCGCGATCGGGATCGACAACGGAATCTATCTGGTCGCCGATTGCCGTCAACAGATTGCGGCGGGAAAAAAGACCTTCGAGCCATCTCCTGATATGCTCAGCAGTGTGATTGTGACTTCGCTGACATCGATTGTCGGCTTCGGAAGTCTGACCATTGCCGCACATTACGGGATGTTCAGCATTGGCATTCTGCTCTCTCTGGGAGTCGCCTCAAGTCTGCTCGTCTCACTGTTCCTGATGCCTCCGATTCTCGCGCTGGTCGCGCAGCATCAGCCGGCACCGATGGAGCCCGTCCGCATCATCCGCAAGACAGAGACGAACGCGAACGAAGCCGTGAAGGCTCAGCCGCAGCAGAAGAAGAAAGCAGCATAGCTGCGTAGCCGGTTTCTAAACTGAGTGACTCTGAGTACAATTGCACTCAGTCGTCAATTTCATTCAGTTTGTTAAATGAGCCCCATTGTGACCGGTTCACACGATACGGAAATTCAAGGCGACGATGATCGCGAACGGTCTCGCCGCTTAAGTCTGCAAGGGAATACGCCGCCAGCAGAAATCGAAGGCTATTCCATCGTGCGCCGCCTGGGAACAGGAGCGTACGGGACTGTCTGGCTGGCGAGGGAAGATCGCACCGGCCGCATGGTGGCGGTCAAGTTTTATCCGCATCAACGCGGACTCAACTGGTCGATGCTCAGCCGCGAAGTTGAAAAACTGGCGGCAGTTTACACCTCGCACAATATCGTCCGGCTCCTCGACGTTGGCTGGAATGCGGAACCGCCGTATTTCGTGATGGAGTACGTTGAAAACGGTTCACTCGGAAACTTTCTGACGCGAGGCCACTTGTCCGTTGACGATTCTGTGCGCATTGTGCGCGAAATCTGCAATGCTCTCATTGATGCTCACGGCGCCGGTGTGCTGCATTGTGATCTTAAGCCCGACAACGTGCTGCTCGATGGTCAGATGCATGCCAGACTTTGCGATTTTGGCCAGGCCCGCATGTCGCATGAACACAGCCCGGCACTCGGCACACTGTATTATATGGCCCCGGAGCAGGCCGATCTGGATGCCTTGCCGGATGCAAAATGGGATGTCTACGCCGTGGGAGCTCTGTTTTACCATTTGCTGACTGGAAGTCCGCCCCATCGCACCGAAGTCACGCAGCGGCTTCTGGAGGCAGCCGACACGCTCGATGAACGTCTGAAGGTTTACCAGAAAATCATCACCAGCAGCGGTGTTCCGACCAGTCACCGCAAGCTCAAAGGCGTGGACGGCCGACTCGCCGACATTATCGATCGGTGCCTGAACGCTGTTCCGTCGAAGCGATTCCCGAACGCGCAGGGAATTCGCGATGCACTTGATCGCCGTGATCGAATCAAATCGCTCCGCCCGCTGCTGATTCTGGGAGTGCTCGCTCCGATGCTGCTGATGGGTGCCATGATTCCAATCTTCACGAAAGCGATGAATGACAATCTGCAGAGCGCTCTCGACCAGATCACAGACCGAGCCCTGGAAAGCGATGCCCTGTCGGCGCGACTGCAGGCCGCAGCGCTCGACCATGAACTGCATGATCGTCTGGAGGAACTGGAAGCGATTCTCAAGGATCGTGAGCTTGCAGAAGCGCTCGAAGCAGCGCTGGAGCGTGATTCAGACGAACTGGAAAACGAAGTTCGTCAACATGAAAAAGATAAAGAATCGATTCCTCCACGTTGGTTGCTGCTCCTGGATGCTGCATGGGCGCGTTCCAATGCCACCCACGAAGAGCACGACCGGGGGCTCGATAC
>JAYUVA010000037.1:0-3679 GCA_043754375.1 Candidatus Kuenenia sp.
TAAGAAAGCATTACTAACATTGCCCGCCGTCAACGTCCTAAGCTCTCAACAAACCCCGTGATTTCCCAGCATCCAACGCGCAATCAGCAGATCGCACCCATTCCACGTTAAGCACCGTCCTTCACTGAGAGGCTACCCGAAAAGAGCAGGAGACGTAAGAGTAGTAAATGCTGAAGTTAGTTCGTCGCTGAGCAAAGGTTAGGCTTCCAGCATTGGCATCCTCTGTGGAAGACTTCCGTGTTTTTGAAACGAACTGACAAGCTGGAAGCTTATCCCACGATTAACTGGTGATTTGCATCTGATTCGTGTCTTTCGGCATCTGGACGCAAGAAGGCGACAAAGAGATTGCCCTGAGACGCTGTTGCATCTGAATGCTGGTCGCTACGCTGCCGCTTCATGGAGTCGATTCGGCGTGTTTCCGGAATGATTTCTCTTCACTACAGCAGTCACAGGTTGCCCTATGAAAATTGTCCGAATCCAGTTGCGCGAAGGTGATATTTGTTTTGCCAGCCAGCAGACAGACAGTTCACTGGAACGCCTGCAGGGCAGTCTGTTTGACGGTCTGACATCGACCGGTCAGACAGTCGTCGCTGCAAAGATCCTGGCCCCGCTCGAACCGGCGGCGATCCTGTGCATCGGTCTGAACTATCGCAAGCATGCCGAAGAGGGCAAGCAGGCACTCCCACCACATCCTATACTGTTCATGAAGATCGCGACCTCCGTACAGAATCCAGGCGATCCTATCGTGCTGCCACGTAAACTTCGCAGCGACAAAGTTGACTATGAATGCGAACTGGCCGTGATCATCGGCAAACGCTGCCACAACGTCAGCCGCGCCGATGCGTTGTCGTACGTGCTGGGTTACAGCTGTGCCAACGACGTGAGCGCTCGTGACTGGCAGAAAGATGGCGGCGGCGGTCAATGGTGTCGCGGGAAAACGTTTGCCACATTCTGCCCGCTGGGCCCGTGTCTCGTCACTGCCGACGAGATCCCAAACCCCAACGCCCTGCAGATCCGCACCATTCTGAATGGCAATACCATGCAGGACTGGAATACCAACGACATGATCTTCGACGTCCCGACACTGATCGAATTCCTCAGCGCCAGCACAATCCTGGCGCCCGGCACAGTCATTCTGACGGGCACTCCGCACGGCGTCGGTGCGGCTCGCACGCCGCCCGTATTCCTGCAGCCAGGCGATGAAGTGACAATTGAGATCGAAGGGATCGGGAGACTGACGAATCCGGTGGTCGAAGAAAGTGTGTGACGACTCAGGCAATACGAGTGTTTGTCTAGGTGAATTCTTAATCTTGATCCTACTCTTAATCTTAATCCCTTGTTGCGACGTGATTGCCGGAAGAGTCAGGCGA
The DNA here is from genome assembly GCA_043754375.1 of Candidatus Kuenenia sp. GTDB lineage: Bacteria > Planctomycetota > Planctomycetia > Planctomycetales > Planctomycetaceae > SXXK01. The sequence goes on from JAYUVA010000037.1 coordinate 1,371, forward strand.
TACGAACCGATTAAGATTAAGATTAAGAGAGAGTTCATCAGAACGGTGAATCGTTTTCAGTATCGTGCGCTTCGACTGCGATGTACGGACATCCGACGGACATGAATGTCCATCCTACATTTGCAGTGAGTCGCGGGACGAAATTCAACTCAATCGCCAGACCCGACGCATGATCCATTCAAACGCCAGCAGGCCAACCATCAGAAACATCATCCAGCGCCGATCCCACAACGTTCGCAGTTGTTCATCGACAACGACCGGCTGGCTTTGATCGGGCAACAGTGTCGGCAAAATTGCAAGTTCTGACACCGCGAGATAACGCCCCTGAGTGTCACGAGTCAGATTTGTGAGCAGCTCAGTGTTCAGAGTCGGATTCTGAGATTCCAGATTCGGAAGCACGACATCGATCGAGGCCTGAAGTACGTCAGACGATTCCGGCACTGGCACTGAGATGCGATAGGTTCCCGGTGCCGGCGGTCGAAAACTCGCCGCATACTGCCCTGCCCCGCGACTGTCACCATGCAGACGATCAGGCACCGTCAGCGTCCGGCCTTCAGCATCCACGATCGTCAGCGGAACCGATTCTGAAATCAGTGGCTGCAGTCGCGTGTCATAGAGCTGGGCACGCACACTCACCGGCTGCCCCGGTGCGACTTCAGTCCGGTCCAGCAGTAACAATCCGCGTGCGTTGCCGCGACTACGACGTCCCTGGCCGACTTCACGAATCAGGCTGGTCCAGAATCTCTGATGGCCCTGAGGTGAAATTTCCCGTAGTCGCCATGTCTCCGCTGAACCAACAAAAATCGTGCGCCCAGTCCCATAGAACTGCGAAGCCATAAACGGCGGTTGCCCCAGTTCTGTGCGTGCCCGCGGGTTACCATATTCCAGTAGCACCACAGCACCGTCACGCACGCCCCGAACGGGATACGATCGATAAATCCCCTTGAACGTCTGCCACAGATCCACGCTGGCGTTTCCAGTCTCATCCGCGATCTTCAGGAACTCCGTCGCACGGCCTTCCGGTGTCAACGTAATCGGCCACGGCTCATCGGCTCGCTGACTCAAACTAAGCTCCGGCACCATGCGATTGAGCAGAACCGGATACAACACGCTGATCTCGCGAAACGTTTCAGGCTCCTGAGCCAGTCTGGGGGTATAAATTTCGCCGGCAACCACAACCAGCCCACCTGCGTGTTCAGAAACCCAGCGGTTCAGAAATGTCTGTTGTTCCGCCGAAAGTCGGCTCCAGTCCGGATCGAACCCCACAATCACGTCGTATTCAAACAATTCGGCTTCAGTGGCAGGAAACTTTGTGAGCAGTTGCTTTGCTTCCTGCGACACAAAGCCGATGTTTTCATTCGTCACCGACTGCAGCCAGACATCGGATTCGACACCGCTGTGACGAAACAGGGTGTTACGGACAAACTGATAATCACGCATCGGCCCGCTGGAAATGACAAGCACCTTCATGCGTCGATCGGTGACTTCGATCTTTCGCCGCCGCTCGTTGTCATCGAGCGTCATTTCCGAACTGCCCGTCGTGGATTCAATTCTAGCCGTAAAGTCATAGTTGCCCGGCACCGTCAGTTCCTGACTGAATCGAACAGACGCAGGAATCGCATCGTCACCCAGTTCGATTATTTTCTCAGCGATTTGTCGCCGATCTTTACCATCTCCGTCCGACGACTGCTCGAACAATCGCACGGTTGCCTGCTGACCACTTGAAGCCGTCCCCTGGAGCATGACGGTAATGTCAAACGGATCTCCCTGATGCACATCGACAGGACTCTGCATCCCGGCAACCCACAGATTCATCTGCTGCTTTTGGCTGCCGACACCAACCGTAATCAGTCGTGTCCCGGATCGTTCAGCCCTGACACGCGCGGGTTCCACATCCAGTCCGGTGTTCGAGCGGCCATCAGAAATCACCACCACGCCGCTCAGCGTTCTCCCGGAGATCTGACCGATCAGTTGGTATAGCGATTCGCCAATGCGCGTTTCCGCACCGCGCGGCTGAAGAATCGAATTCCATTTCACCAACGTCGATGGATCGGAAATCCGGCTGGCAGCGGCCTGAGTCTGTTGATCCAGCGACACTGTTGCCGCTTGAAAAGGGGTCCGACCCTTTTGCGTTTCAGGGTCTGACCCCTTTTCAAGCCCTGCGAGTATCGATTCATCGACATCCACAAACCGCACTGTATCGTCAGAAACGATGGCCCATGGACCGGCCAGGGATGAATCAAACGTGTAGACCGACACTGCGTGACTTTTGCTGAGTTCCGACAGGACCCCGGACGCGATCAATGACT
>JAYUVA010000038.1:0-5855 GCA_043754375.1 Candidatus Kuenenia sp.
TCCACGGGGTCCATTGCCCGCAGTTGAAGTATTTCCAAAAGGTAATTCGTCGTCCATGGCCACAATTTCCCGTGCTGACCTCAAGAAACTCCGTAAACGTCGCGCTCGCCTCAAAAAGAAAAAAATGACCTGCCAGTTTTCTGGTCATGGTTCAATTCCGCGCCCGGTTTATGTGGACTACAAGGATCTGAAGACTCTGCGAACTTTGATCGACCGCGAAGGACGGATTCTGCCGCGCCGTCGAACCGGAACGTCTGCTCTTTATCAGCGAGCGGTCCGCACGGCTGTGCTTCGAGCCCGCTTCATCGGTCTGCTGCCATTCGTGGCCGAAGAATAAGCTGCGGTCAGAAGACATCAGCACACCCACGAAGCCGTCTGTTTTCAGACGGCTTTTTTGCTGCGCCGCTTTCATGTAGGATGGACATTCCTGTCCGTCGTGGGCTCAGAAACTCTATCGAGCCGGAAGTCGCATTGCGGACAGGGTAGGCCGGACCAAGGCCGCCGCGAGTGCCATACGCAATGGAGGGGAAGTCGTTCATGTTCGACAAATTCATCGTGCGGTCCTTACACTGCGTCCGCAGACCGCAGCCGAACCAATAAGTCACACAGCAGGGAGATAGACGTGGCGACTCGAATGCTCAGCATCTCCGGACTACGGGGCATTATCGGAGATGGTCTGGATCCAATTTACACGACGCGGTTTGCGGCAGCTCTGGGAACCATCTTCTGTGGTGGTAAAGTTGTTGTAGCCCGGGATGGTCGATCGACGGGGCCCATGATTCAGCACGCTGTGATCTCCGGATTGCTGGCGACCGGCTGTGAGGTACTTGATGCCGGCATCTGCACGACACCGACATGCGGAGTCCTTGTGCGACACCACAACGCGGCCGGAGGACTGCAGATCACCGCCAGCCATAATCCGATCGAATGGAATGGACTCAAACCGTTCGCACCGGACGGATCCGTGTTCAATCGGGAGCTCGGGCAGCAGCTCATCAGCATTCTGGATTCCGAAGCGATTGTATGGAAGGACTGGGCGGGCCTTGGTAAGGTCACCGTGTTGCATGATCCTTCACAGCCGCATATCGACAAAGTACTTTCACTTGTTGATGTCGAAGCCATTCGCAGGAAGAAATATCGCGTGGTGCTGGACTGCAATCATGGTTCGGGAGCAACCTGTGGACCTCGGCTGCTCGAAGCGTTGGGTTGCGAAGTTGTCGTGCTCGGCGGCACGCCGGACGGACGATTTGAACACATTCCTGAACCGACGGAAAAGAATCTTGGCGATCTCTGCAAAGCCGTTATTCAGCACAAGGCGCACGCCGGATTCGCTCAGGACCCTGATGCCGATCGGATGGCCATTGTCGATAATGATGGACGTTACATTGGCGAAGAGCTGACGCTGGCTCTTGCTGCGGATTTTGTTCTGGAACGTCGCAAGGGGCCGTTCGTCGTCAACGGATCGACCAGTCGCGTCACCGCAGACATTGCCGCAAAACACGGCTGCCAGTTCCATCGCAGTTTTGTCGGTGAAGCGCACGTCTGCGCCAAGATGCGGTCGGTGCAGGCCGTGCTGGGCGGCGAAGGCAACGGCGGCGTGATCGATCCGCAGGTTGGTTACGTGCGAGACAGTCTGGTAGCGATGGCGTATGTGCTGGCCGGGATGACGGACAAGAAAAAGACGCTGGCAAAGTGGGCGGATTCGCTGCCGTTCTACACCATTGTGAAGGATAAGATTACCTGTCCTGCCAGTGCGGTTCCGGCCGCTTGCGAGGCCTTGCGAAGAGCATTCCCTGACGCAGAGGCTCGGGACGGCGACGGCCTGCGACTGGACTGGTCCGACCGCTGGGTTCAGGTCCGAGCCAGCAACACTGAACCGATTATCCGCATCATCGCTGAGGCTCCGGAAACGAAGGACGCTCTGAAACTGATCGACGCAGCGATGGAAGTCGTCGAAGGAGCGGTGGGACCGTTTTTGAAGTAGACGGCAGGAATTTTTTCGCAGGCGAGCGATGTACGGCGTACGTAAGCTCAGTCAGGCGAGCGCTGGGCGTCAGCCCTCCGTGGAGTGGCACGCCAGCAGGATACCGTACCGCAGGTGCGATGCGTACAATGTGCGACTTAGTTACGCGGTGACGCTCAGTTCGAAAACAGATCAACTCTTACACGGAGGGCTGACGCCCAACCGCTCGCCGAAAAAGAAAGAACTTTTCATGCAACCTCATGCCTACATTGAACGATTCGTCAATCTGCTCGATCCGAAGAGCAACACAATCTTCAATATGACGGTTGAAGAGGCCACTTCGCGACTGGGTTCTGGCGATCCCGCGAGAGTTCGCGAGATCGACGGGCAATTTGCGATCGTGCATCAGAATGGCCACATCATTCGCATGGCTCGGTCGATTGGTCGCCCTATGCGATACTTCCTGGCGAAGCAGATCGCGGGTCCATGTCTGATTGTCGCCGAACGCATCGATGAGATTGCAGCATGGCTGAAGAAGGAGGGCCTGTCCGAGCAGTTTCATCCGTCGTACACGCGCATGGTGCCGGCACATCATATTCTGGAACTGGCATTGATCGGCTGCCCCGACCCCAGTCCGTCCTGCACACGATTCTTTACACCGCAACGTAATCGGCTCAGCAGCAATCTGGATGAAATCGGTCGAGCCTACATCGGGGCGATGCAGCAGGAAGTTTATCACTGGCTGGATCACATTCCGGCATCGGAGCCGATCGGAGTCCTGTTCAGCGGCGGTATCGACAGTGGAGCGGTCTTCCTTGCGATCTACGACGCACTGCTGAAACGCGGCGAATCACCCGGTCGATTGAAAGCCTTCACATTATCGCTGGACGAAAAAGGTCAGGATGCTGCGCAGGCGCATGAGTTCCTGTCAGCACTCGATATGGGGCTGTTTCTCGAAGTGATTGACGTGCCCGCTGCCGCTGTCGATTACCGCGAAGCGATTCGCGTGATTGAAGACTACAAACTGCTCGACGTGCAGTCGGCGGCAATGTCGCTGGCGTTATGCCGGGAAATCCGCAAGCGTTATCCGGAATGGATCTATCTGGCCGACGGTGATGGCGGCGACGAGAACATGAAGGATTATCCGATCGAAGAAAACAGCGAACTGACAATCCGCAGTGTGCTCAATAATCCGCTCCTGTACCACGAAGGCTGGGGCGTCAACGCAGTCAAGCATTCACTGACCTACAGCGGCGGTCAAAGTCGTGGACACGTGCGATCATGGGCACCGGCAGCAACTCTCAGCTTCCGTGGCTTCAGTCCGTTTGCGCTGCCAAATGTCATCGAAGTGTCCGAAGGCATCCCGTTTATTGAACTCACCGACTGGAACCACGACAAACTCTATCAGCTCAAGGGTGAAGTCGTCCGCCGCGGCATTGAACAAATCACAGGGCACACCATGCCTGTCTTCGAAAAACGCAGATTCCAGCGCGGCGCGGTGGCTCAATCCGGATTCGACGCGCTGTTCCCCGCGAATGAACTTCCGTACCGCCAGGCATTTGCCGAGTTGTATGCCCGCTGAAATCGGACCGCGCGAGCTGGGTCCGGCTTTACCGCAAGCGATTGGCATTGTCTCGTTTAACCGCGTGCCCAACGGGCCGCGATTGTTCTAATTGAAATTTCGTATTTGAGATTTGAGATTTGAGAATTGAAATACGAAGCGCGGGGCGTTGCCCACGCGGTTAAACGATTGTGCCACCCTTGTCGCGCTTTCGGTTCGTAACCGCCGGAGACTTTGGACAAATGGCCGGATTTTGTTGCACCACCAGTCGGTTCGTGTGACACTCCCACAAGGGAGCGACTCAATCCGTAGGATGACAGAGATTCGGGAGTCGCGCGGTCGGCCCGATTTGAAATAATCGAGCGATAGATCACTTCACGTGATCAGGGGAATTCATGCTTGTCACAAAATGGATTGCGAGTTTGCTGCAACGGACCCGTAGTGGTCAGTCTCGTCGACGAGTTTCGGTATTCACGAAATCCCCTGTGGAACGACTTGAGAGTCGCACGCTTTTGGCCGGTGTTCTTGGCCTGAGTATCAATCATGCCTCGGAAACCTCGTTATCGTTTACGAGTTCACCGAATTCGGTCGCCACGAATGGTGTGACGTCATTCGATGTGTCGCCGAATGATGGGTGGACGTTTTCAGTTTCCGGTGAACCGAATTCGATCTACATGTCAGTGAAGCGGAATGGTGGAACGTATTACGATCCAACGTGGACGCTCGCCATGCTGCCCGCAGCCGGTCAGAGTCTGAGGCCGGGGTCATTTCTCGACTCGTTCACGGATTACTATGGCTCCGACGCAGATGCGACATTGTACTTCACAGCCCGTAACGCCGGATCGTACAACTTCACGGGCGAGTTCAGCATTCTGGAATTCGATGTGAATGTTGATGGCAGCGTTCGCCGATTGTCGGTGGACTTTACCCAGCGATACAACGCCGCCGCGCAGACGACGATCGGAAAATTTCGGTATAACTCCAGCCCAATCGTCAGCGAATCTGCTGGTCCGACGGCGACAGAACTGATTGTGACCCGTGACGGAGATCTTAGTCAACCGCAGGTAGTGCAACTCGGCAGTGGTGATCCTCAGATCGCCGGGGTTCCGTCTGAAGTGACAATCCGTGCCGGTGAAGCGAGCATTGTCGTACCGATCGACGTCCGGAACAATCAATTTGCAAACGACGCAATGCGCGTGAAATTTCTGGCGACTGCTCCCGGCTGGCAGGCCGCAACACAGAATCTGATCGTTCAGGATGACGATGGTCCGCCAGCACTGGAGGCGGTCATCCTTCAGGACCGAATTTCTGAATCAGCGGGCTCCAATGCGGCGGTGATGGTTGTGTCGCGGAACACAGATAACTCAGCGCCAATGACGGTCACACTGGCGAATTCCGACCCGACTGAAATCAGCGTCATCACAACAGTCGTGATTCCCGCTGGAGAGTCGTCGATTCTCGTCCCCATCAACGCCGTCGATGACACTTTCCTGGATGGTACCAGAACGGTGACGGTCACTGCGTCGTCGGGCGGCCTGATTCGAGGAGCCGCAACCCTGCAGGTGACCGACGATACCACCGATGAAGTGCTCGCGATCACTCTGGAAGTGAGTCGGAACAGTGTGAATGAATCGGATGGATCACAGGCCACGCAGCTGACCATCCGGCATAATGCCGAGACCTACTATGCAGTTGTTGTCGAGCTCACCACTTCTGCCCCTGATCGCCTGATTCCGAATGACTTCTACCGGGTTGCTATTCCCGCAGGACAGCGACAAACCCGAGTTGACCTCAAGGTCATTGACGATCTGATTGCCATGTCGAGCACTGATGTGACCATCTCTGCCAAATTCGTGGAGTATCAATACGTTTCCTATCCATATCCTGAATTGCCTCCCCTGCGGGGCGGCAATGTCGTTGTCAGCGTCACTGACAATGACGCGGCAGCCGTCGATGTTTCCATTGATCCGCTGAGTTCGTGGTTTGCTTTCGACAGCTCACCAGGGAGCTGGGTTGGTCAGGGACTCCGGAATTACTATGTCGCCGCAGTGAATGGATCGACAATTTCAACAAGCGGTGGTAACAGAGATCTGCACTTCGGCATCAACGAAGTTCCTGCACCTGGTACCTATTCTGGTGGATATTGGTATCTCGACCTTGCGGCACCAGCCGGACGAACTCTGATCCCCGGTCTGTTTGAAAACGCAGTGCGTTATTCGTTTCAGATTGCCAATCAGCCAGGTTTGACGCTGAGTGGAAATGGCCGAGGCAACAGTTCAAATTCCGGATTCTTCAGGATCCTGGATGCCAAATACGCAGCCAACGGGACGC
>JAYUVA010000039.1:0-7170 GCA_043754375.1 Candidatus Kuenenia sp.
GGCGGTGTTTGGCCTGAATAACGAATCCGCGCGAATTGAAGGCATCGCGGAGCCGTTTATCCATCGTGCGAGACCCGAAAAACTCAAGTCGACGGTTCCAGGATCAGGGGTTAGACTTAGTGCCGGGATACGCCTCGGCAATACGAAGACTGTCACGACATTTACGAGACGGCCTGCGGCAATGGACGCACCCAGGGATTAAAAAGTTGTACCGATGGGAATTGAAAACAGAGAATACCTGCGCGACGAATACGACGATACTGCAGGTTCGTTTCGCAGGCCTTCGTCGAAGCCGATGACGATAATTCTGGTTGTCGTCACAGTCGCAGTCTTCGTGCTGCAACTCATGACCAGTAAGTCCAATGGACTGCCGGGAGTTTCGACGTCCCTCGTTCAGGAATGGCTGGCACTCAACTTCGACGACGTGTTTCGAGGGCAGATCTGGCGACTGTTGACGTACGCCTTTTGTCACGACCAGAAGAATTTGTTGCACATCGTATTCAATATGATGGTGCTCTATTCCATCGGAGGCGTTCTGAGGCAACTGCTGGGTGATCGCGAGTTTTTGTGGTTCTATCTGGTGGCTGCTGTCTTCGCAGGTATGTGCTCGCTGGCGTTCTACCGCCTGGTTGGCATCAACGCTCAGATTATCGGCGCGTCCGGGGCCACGATGGGCGTCTTCTGTCTCGTCGCTTTGCACTATCCGCGACAAAAAGTCCTGCTGATGGGCATGATTCCCATTGAGTTCCGTTGGTTGTTGGCCGCGTTTGTGGCGATCGATACCCTGCCGATGATCAACGAAGTGGCGGCGTGGTGGCACAACAAGCCGACAGACACAGAAGTTGCAAATTCTGCGCATATTGGCGGCCTGATCTTCGGCTTCCTGTACTTTCGCTGGAACATGCGGATCACGCGCTGGTGGGATCAGTTTGCCGGGCGAATTGCGACACGTCGGCGACGCGGAAAGCTGCGAGTCTTTACGGAAGCGGCAGAACCGGAATCGAATCTGAGTTCACAGGTCGATGACATTCTTGAAAAAATCAGCCGTACAGGTGAAGCCAGCCTGACCTCGCGCGAAAGAAATATTCTGGCACAGGCCAGTAAGCAGTATCGGAAGGGCAAAGGTTAGATCCTTGTTTCAATCTCACATTCCAGAGGCCAATCTTATGAAATCAATCAGTCGAACTGCGAAGGTGTCGTCGTGCCTTGTCGCTGTGATCGCGACGGTCCTTGTGGTAGTGTTTTCTCTGTCGTTGGAGTTCAACAGTTCGTTTGCCGGCCAGGATGAAAAAGGTGTCGCCAAGGCGCCCCCGACAAAAGGCGAGGGTTCTGCAGATAAGAAGGACGACCCGGATCCAACGCTGAAAAAATTTATGCGTCAAAAGCTGCATGCATCCAATCAGATTCTGGAGGGGCTTTGTACCGAAGATCTGCAAATGGTGGCTGAAGGTTCTGAGACCCTGATGAAGATGAGCGGCGAAGAGAAATGGCGAGTTTCAAATGACATCATGTATCGTCGCTACAGCACTGAATTCATGCATGCCGTCGAAGAACTGCAGAAGGAAGCTGAAGACAATGACATGAACGGCACATCAATGGCCTGGGTGAATGTCACGATGAAGTGCCTGAAATGCCACGAATGGGTGCGAAACACCATCCTCGTGGATTCTGAGTAAATAGAGAACATGTGGCTCCGGGAGGTCTTCTCGTGCAAATCGTAGTTTGCAGGCCGACCTCCGGTTTGTCGCTGTTGTTTGGCCCCCTGTCCCGTTTCGCATGAAGGGGTCGTGCCATTCTCCTCCTGATTCTTCGACTCTCCGTCATCGTAGTCCTTTGTCTCCCGACAACGAGGCTGCATTTGTGCCACGCTGGTGACGAGTCCACCTGGAAGATCACGATTGGCGAGCCGCAGCCGGCTGTTCGGGAGGGTCGAATCGTTGCTGAGATACCAGACAATGCCTTGCTGCTCGAAGAACGAAATGGCAGGCTACATCAGATCCCGGTGCGACAGGTGCAGTCGCGCGAGGATACCATGGAACCATTTTCGCGATTTACGTCGGCCGAACTTGCGGCGGATCTGTTGCTGCAGGTTCCCGGTGGCTTTGAGATCACAGAGACCGAACACTACGTGATCTGTTCCAACTCCGCTTCGGAGTATGTTGAGTTCTGCGGCAAGTTGCTGGAAGTTGTGTTCGATCAGTACTTCCATTTTATGACCGAACAGAAGATCGAGGTGACACAGCCTGCACGCAGGTTGCCGATTGTGATCTTTGCCAGCACCTCGGAATTCCAGACGTACTCGGCCAGGCAGCATCCTGAGATTTCGTTTGAGGATACGCCCGGATACTATTCTGTCACGGGCAATCAGACATTGCTGCTGGATCTGACTGGTGATCGATCGATCCGGTCGGCGTCAACAATTCGTAGACGTCTGGCGGAAAAACCGTTGCAGGTCGCAACGATCGTGCATGAGGCGGTTCATCAGCTGGCATTCAATTCCGGACTCCAGGTGCGGATGGCCGACAATCCCCTTTGGCTTTCCGAAGGACTGGCGATGTACTTTGAAACCACTTCATCGCGATCATCGCTGCTTTGGAATCGCCCCGGACTGGTGAATCCTCGCCATCAACCCGGGTTCATGAAACTTGTGGGCGCTGATCAGGCTTCCGGAGCCATGAACACGCTGATTGAATCGGACTCCGCGTTTCTGAATGCCGCAGAGATGCCCGCCGCGTATGCCAAAGCCTGGGCGTTGACTCACTACTTAGTGCGCGAAGAAAAGACGGGGATGCGGACGTTTCTGCAAAACCTGACGCTGCGAAAGCCGATGGTGGGTTTGACAGCCGACGAACGAAATCAGGAATTTTTGACGGCTTTTGGAAAACTGCCAGACGAAATGGAACAGGAACTCGTTTCTTATATCAGACGACAACGAGTTCTCAGATAAGGAGGTTCCTCATGTCCTGGCTCACCGAAAACCCATGGCCCTTGCTGCTGCTGCTTGCCGGAACAGGCATGGTCGCGTTGATTTCAGGAGTCCCGAAAGGGCGCTCTGTTTCTGTCGTCTGCCTGCTGGCTGTGGTGGGATTGTATCTGATGGAGGCGGCGATCGTGACACCCGGTGAATCGGTCGAACGTCAGTTGCAGAACATGCTGGATGGGTTCCGGGATCGAAATCAGGATGCAATCAATGACTGCATTGCCGACGAGTCGCCGACGCTGCGTGAAACGGCAGCGGACGGACTGAATATCGTCACACTGACAAAAGATTTTCACATCAAAGATCTTGAAGTGGCTGTCCGCATCGACGGCCGGACAGCAGACGCACATCTGCGTGCGAACGGAACGCTCAAAGTGAATCATGGCGACATGATCAGCCATGTGTTCACACGCTGGCAAACGGTCTGGAAGCACGACGGCTCAGATTGGAAACTTGTCGAAGTCAGACGACTTGATCCCGTCAATGGCCAGGAAATGGGTATTCTTGACGCGCGATAGTGCTCTGTCAGCGAGGGATTGATGGGTTGTGTGCCACTCGGGTGTCGGACCGGGATTACGGTGATGTCGTCAGGAATTTATCCACTTCGTTGCTCACAATCACTCCGTAATTCACAGCCCCCAACCAGCCGGACATAATGATTCCGACGCTGCCGGCGTGAAACAGGCCAGCCACTTGCTGAGGCAGGTCGCGACTGATTTGCAGGCCTTCGAACTTTGTCCCGAACGATGATCCGGCCAGGTGCCGCGTGTAGTGTTCGAACGTGCGAGGTGTTGCGGCTTCCACGTGATCCAGTTTTTGCCGCACGTCGGGAACGTACGTTTCCAGGCAGTCAAGGGTGGATTCCATCAGCTCTTTCTTTGAGGTTTTGTATTCCGCTTCCGGAAGTTCCGCCCAGTCGCGGTAATTGGCATTTGTCGATGACACAATGAGCCACCGATTGCTGCCTGGTCGTGTGGACGGATAGTAAAAACTAAACGTGCGGCTACTTACGTCGCGGCTGAGCATCGCATCAATGTCAAAGCCCGTGTGTTCGGAATGAAACAACAGATCCCCACAGCTTTCGTCAAAACTCTCGCCCGGCTTCAATGCCATATAGACCTGGCACGAGCTGTTATTCAGACGCACGGCTTTGGCATCGTCGATGAACCTGGCATCAAAGTGCTGCTCACCGACCAGATTGAAGATCGTGGATCGGATGTTTGCATTCGAAACGACGGCTCCGCATCCGATGCGTTTTCCATTCACGATCACGCCCGTGACTTTGCGGTCGGGCGAGACTTCAATTTTTTCGACCAGACTCCGAATGCGAATATCCACTCCGTTGCGAATGAGTTCTTCCCGCATGCGGTTTACCAGCGCGTCGGTGCCGCCTTCAAACGTATAGACACCTTTTTGCATGAAGTTTGAGAACACAATTCCGTATGTGATCGCCGGGTCGTCCAGGGTCGAACCGTTTGCGTACGTGATCGGTTCCATCAGCAGTCGCACGACATCATCACGTCCCGGGAAAAACTGCTCGAACAGTTCACGTGTCGTCTTCGATTGATCGTCAAAGAAATTCATATTGCGGGCAGTGTCGAAGAATTGCTGCACGGTTTCCCGGGAGATCCCAAAACGTTCGACGATGATCCTGGTAAAGTCGTCGCGCGTGAACGTGGTACGGAGCGAAAACTGGGGGTTCTCAAAACGAATACCCTTGAGCGGCACGATGGATTCAGCAATTTCCGGGGTCCAGTATTTGCGGCAGCTCTTAATCATGCCGTAGGGAAATCCGTGAAGCGAAATATCAAAGATGTGTCCGCCCGCACGCTTGAACCAGGTCGCCATGCCGCCCAACTGATAGTGATGCTCAAGCAGCAGCACGCTCAATCCCTGCCGCGCCAGGATATTGGCGGACGTGAGACCCGCAAGTCCGCTGCCGATGACAACGACGTCGTAGGACTTTTTGGCATCTTTTAGAAAATCACGAGGCATTCAAATTGCTTGAATTCAGTTGTGTCGCCGGGGAAACTGGAAGGCGGAGATCGCCTGCGGTATAGCAAAACCGGTACAGGATGTTCAAATGGCGAAGCAACGGCAAACAGGAAACCGCCGCAGCTACGGAAACCGGGAATGCTGCGGTTTTGGCCGATTTCTGCCCGATTTCAGGAATCCGCATTCCGCGCAGGTCACCGACATTCGGCAACCTGCCTTTACCAGTCTTGTCCCGTTCAGATAGAATTTCCATTCCTCGGGCATATCAACTGCTTCAAACTCCTGATGGCAGGCGGTAATCCGATGGAATGACTGACATGGATATCTGTCTCGCAGTTTTCATAATCCTGTCTGAAAACTGCTGTAAAACTGACAACCTTGATCTTCCCCTCTCATTTTCGGTGACCACATGTTGACTGCAGTTCGCGTAATTTCTGTGGTGTTGACGACACTTGCTCTTGTAAATGCGACTTCTGCACAAACTCCGCAGGATTCGCGGATTACCGTGGCGCATCCGGGCTTCAATCTTTTGAAGTCGGACCTGAAGAAAACTATCGACCTCACCACACCTGGGGAACAGAAGCAGTGGGAAAACATTGAGGGCTACATTGACACGTTTATTATCGGGATCGATGAGGCTCGTGAAGTTCAGGTCCAGGTAATGACGGGAATCAGTCCGGCAGGCATTTTATTCTGTGTGCCGCTTCAGGCCGCAAGTGATCCGTCAAGGGCGTTTCGAGAAAACCTGGATTCGCTCGGATACCGGATCACGCGAAACCCGGCCGATCGCACGATGTACTCAATCGAGAGCGATGCCAATGAGTACGGCTGGATGAAAGTCGATGCTGAATTGCAATATGCCTTCTTTATGATCACGACCGACAAGGCTCTGTTGCCGCAACTGAAGGAGATCGTGGTCAAAGCCGCGCTCTCGCCTACGACGCTTGACGAAAACATGATCGCGGAAATAAAGAATACCGATGTGTCAGATGCTGCGATCACGCACCGTGTCAATGCGTTCAAGCCGATCCGCGATGACAACATGGCATTGATCAAGCAGCGACCTGATGAGAAAGCAACCACGTTTCAGTTGCGGCAGTCAAGCGCCCGGCGGTTATACGACGAGGCTGAGAGGATCATGTCGCAGGCGGATCAGTTACTGATGACGCTCACGCTGGATCGCACCCCTGCGGACCTGCCGAAAGTCAGCCTGCGTACAATTTTGACGGCCATTCCTGGCACAGTGTTGGAAGCCACGATCGCGGAACATGGTACACAATCGGATGCGTTTGCTGGCCTGAAGCGACTGCAGGGTTCCGCGTTATCCCTGCGCGCCAGTCATCCGCTGGATAATGTCCGTAAGGAGCATCTGAAAGAAACACTCACACTGGTCAGGGCTGATCTCGAAGCCCGTCTGGCGGCGAATAAGACCCGTACAGATGTTGAAAAAGCAGCGTTTAACAAGTTTGTGGCGGGTGTCGTGAGCGTGTTGGAATCCAGTGTGACTTCCGGGCACCTGAACGGCTTCATCGAATCTGTGCCGGATGGCAAGGACGGCTTTACCACCGTTGCGGCGTTTGTCGCGCCAAGCGCAGCGGAGCTGAATCAGATCCTGCCGCTGTTGACCGATGCCGGCAAGGGAAATGACGTGCAGTTGAATCTCGCAAAAGTCGGCGACGTCGATATCCACAAAATTCAGATTGCTGAAGGTTTCATTGATATTTTCGACCGTTTGTTTGGGGCGCATAGCGATATGTTTATCGGCGTCGGCCCGCAAAAGGTCTGGATTGCGACTGGTCAGGATGGACTTGCAACTCTGAAATCCACGATCACCACGGTTGGCGAGCCGGCTGCAAATCCTGTCGTGTTTCGTGTTGACGGAAACATGCTGCCGTGGGCGAAACGCATCGATGCGGCGGCGAAGGACGAGAAACCCGGAGTGCTGACAGCCGACGAGGAAAAGCTTCGCCGCGAACGTGCGCGAGTCCGCGAACGTGCTGTCGCAGCACTGATTACAGAAGATGATTTTTCGCTTGTGATTTCCAGAGAAGGCAGCACATGGGTCGGTGAATTCACCAGCAACACGGGCTTGCTGCGATTTGTCGGCAAGATGATGTCGGCGTTCTCAAAGGAAAACTTCGAATAGAGAGATCGTCATGTCTGATTCAGACGTCCTGCCGGGCGAAGACAATGAA
>JAYUVA010000040.1:0-6468 GCA_043754375.1 Candidatus Kuenenia sp.
CCCTGCGTACAACACAACCGGTTTTACCCGTGAATGATGGCTGACCATGACTGACCAATCCAGCAGCCCCGAACGCCCCCCCGGATCGCCTCCGCCTAAAGTGCGCCCGGCTCAAAGCAAGCGATCTGAGTCCGTCGATGCCCCGCGCGTGACCACGCCACAACAGGAACTCGATGTCCTCATTCGAGCACGGTATCCGATTGTGTATGTCGTCAGTTGGGAGGAAGAACGGGTTGAACGCTGCCTGCGAAAAATTGCAGAGGCCCGAAATAAGAAGCTATTTGTGTGGACGATCACTCAGGGGATTGTGCGATCCGGTGCAGAACCGTCCCGGACGAAAACAAGTGGCAACAACACGACGGATCCTGTCATGGCACTGGATGCGGTCGTCGATCAGGTCGAACCAGCGATTTACCTGTTTAAGGATCTGCATCCGTTCACGTCCGGCGAACGTTGTAACCTGACAGTGATCCGGAAGTTGCGGGATGTTGCCCATCATGTCCGAGATACGTACAAGTCCATCGTGATCGTGTCACCCGAGATGCAGATCGCATCCGAGCTTTCAAAGGACATCACCGTCCTTGAGTTTGGACTGCCGCGTCCCGCCGACTTCAGTCAACTCCTTGACCGCATCGTTGAAGACGTCAAGGATAATCCGCAGGTGCGTATCAATCTGGAGGGCGATTCGCGCGAACGATTGTTGCACGCGGCACGTGGATTGACGCTGAAGGAGGCGGAGAATGTGTTTGCGAAGACTCTGGTGCTCGACGGAAAGCTCGACTCTGATGATGTCAGCGTGGTCTTCAGCGAAAAACAGCAGATCATCAGGAAAAGCGGACTGCTGGAGTATTACGAATCGAAAGAAGAATTTACCGAGGTCGCCGGGCTGACCAATTTGAAAGACTGGCTGACAAAACGTTCCATCGCTTTTTCAGACCGCGCGGCAAAATTCGGTCTGCCCGCTCCGAAGGGAGTTTTATTGCTGGGTGTGCAGGGCTGCGGAAAGAGCTTGTGCGCAAAGGCGGTTTCGGGGCTCTGGAAGCTGCCACTCCTGCGGTTTGATCTGGGGCGAATGTTCAGCAGCCTCGTGGGTTCAAGTGAGGAAAACGTGAGGCGAGCCCTCCAGACCGCTGAGAGCATTGCGCCTGCGATTTTGTGGATTGACGAAATTGATAAGGCCCTGGCGGGTTCAACGTCGTCTTCGGGAAGTGACGGCGGTACGGCTTCGCGTGTGTTCGGTACGCTGCTGACGTGGCTCTCAGAAAAAACAGCTCCGGTTTTTGTGATCGCGACAGCCAACGATATCAGCCACCTACCTCCGGAATTACTGAGAAAAGGACGGCTTGACGAGATCTTTTTCGTTGATTTGCCGTTAGCGCCCGAACGGGAAGAATTGTTCCGGATTCATCTACGAAGACGGGGCCGGAATCCTCTGGAATTCGATCTGTTCGAACTGGCTCGCGGAAGCGAAGGATTCAGCGGCGCGGAGATCGAAGAAGCCATTATTTCGGCACTTTTCGATTCTTTCAGTCGTCAGATACCACTGGATACAAACATCGTCCGTGCCAGCCTCGCCGAGACTGTACCGCTTTCCCGGACCATGAACGAGGAACTCAGCCGACTTCGTAACTGGGCAGCAGGTCGTGCTCGACCAGCTTCCGGAGTGGCTCCCAAAACTACGGAAGAATCCCGACGAAAAATCGAGTTGTAGTAGACTAAATTCCCGGTCTTCGGTATCTCGTCGAAGTAACGCGATCATGCTGACGTTCGTCTATTCGTGCCTGGACATGCTCAATTGCGAGGTGAGTTATGAGTACCGTGATGGTGATTGCTCCATTGGTGATTGCAAATTGGTCGGTCATTTCTGCGGCCGTCGTAGGCGCTGTCGGTGTACTGGGTTTTTCCACAGTGAATGAAGGAGTGACCGCCAGTCGGCGTGTGAGGGAATCAAACCGCGCGGAAATTGAACTCGACGAAAGCGAGATTCTGGAGGGAAGCGGTGGTTCCGGCGAAGAAATCGTTGTTGAAAAAGATGACGTGCGTGCGATCTTCTCTCGCGATGCACGTGGTGCCCTGAAGGTCTGCGTGGAGGGGCATGGCCGTTCAAAGGCGGAACTTCGGAAGATCGGCGAGGAGTTGATTGGCCGCGTCACACAGCAGTACGTCTACCATCGCGTGGTTACGGAATTAGCGAACCGAAACATGGCCATTGTGAATGAGGAAGTGTCCGAAGATCGTACGGTGAAGATTCGCGTCCGTAACTGGTGATCAAAGATTACAGACGACCTGAGAAAGAAGACTATCATGGCCGAAGAAGTTGAAATTGAGATCAGCCCGACCGGACAGGTTGTCGTCCGAACGATCGGTATCAAGGGATCGAAGTGCATCGATGCCGCTGAGTTTATTGCGAAGATTGTCGGACGTGAAGAATCGCGTGTCCTGACAAGCGAGTACCATGAGACGGAGCTGCACGTCGAACAGCATCAGAACATTCATCGACGGCATTGAGGTGAATCCGGAAAATGGCGCAGTGCAGCAATTGTCAGTTTCAGAATATGCCAGGCGTGACGCATTGCGGTCGCTGCGGAGCATCGCTGACCCTGCGCACTGCGGTCATAAATGTTCATCCGCCACGCGCCAATCCCCGGGCGAAATCGTGGCGTAAAACGTTTATGGCACGGTTCATGCGATCCGCGCGAGGATCGGCCCGGTCCGCAAATCGGCAGTGGGGATTGAGTCCGAACACGGAGTTGCCTTCGTTGGGGCTGCTGTGCCGTCTGGTCGTGCCTGGCTGGGCACAAATTTATTCCGGACAGGCGACGTTTGGAAAGTGGCTGCTGGTCGGATATGCGGTCCTGATTGCTGCCGCAGCAGCCTGCTTCGGGTCTTCAGCCTGTTCGTTCCTGCTGGGCATGGCATTTGCCTGTCACGGGATTTCTGTTTACGACGTGGCTCGACGGTCATCGGCGGGATTCAGAGACCGCGTATTTCGAGTCCTGCTGGGCTGCGGATTGCTGGGGGCGCTCGTGTACCTGCCCGTCTACTCCTTTGCCACACGCTTCGTCGATGCGGTGGTGATTCAACAGAACCGTTATCCTTTGCAGGCCGGCGACGTGCTGCTTGTCCGGCGTTTGAGCTACAGTCAGTTGACTCCGCGCGTGGGTGACGTCGTGCAATACCAGATTGCGGGCGACAGCGTCATGGGGCGCACAGCAGCCGGGATCGCAGCAAGATACCTGATGCAAGGTGCGAGAATCGATCGAGTGCTGGCCGGGCCGGGACAAGTCATCACTTGGGAAAACGGTCAACTCACTGTGGATGGACAGCAATCTCCCTGGCGACCCTTGAACCCGGCAGGCGCGCCGACGTCGCTCAGCGTAACACTGCCGTCTGACTCATGGCTTCTTCTGCCAAGTACCGATATTAACACGGCGCAATTTCAGCCGACGCAGGAAAACTGGAAGACCTGGAGTATCGTAAAAACGCCTCAGATTCAAGGGCGAGTTGTGTGGAGGTCCTGGCCATGGTCGCGGATCGGCTTCGTTGATGACTAAATTGGCTGGTTGACACCTGCGGATCTTCCGGAGACTCTACACAGCCACGGCGAAATTTTTACGTTGAAGATCAGAGGGAATCGGATGGGTCGGTTCGACAAACTGGAAGTCTCAGCAGAACAGCCCGACGAACGACAATCGTCCAAGGCGGAAAACGCTCGCCGGGATAGGAGTTGGCTGGAACAGGCAATCGAAGAGCGGCGATGTGGGCACTACGAAAACGGGCTGCGCTTGTATTCGAGAGCACTCGAAGAAGATAAATCCCTTGTGACGGGCTGGCTGGGGCAGGTCCAGATGCTCATCTTTCTGGACGAGCTGGTTGAAGCTGAATTGTGGAGCCGCAAGGCCTTGGAGTTGTTCCCCGGGAATGGGGACTTAATGGCCGGTCGCGCGCAGGCACTCGGTCGCCACGGAGACCTGACTCAGGCACTCTCGCTCTCCGACGGATCGCTGAAACAATCCGGGCAGTCGGCTTATCGCTGGCAGGTCCGTGGCGAGTTGATGGCAGCGACAAGGCAGGATACTGACCGACACTGCTTTGACAAGGCGATGCAGGCCGATCTGGACTGGCTTGTTCCACTGGAAATTGCCGGTGCTTACATCCATCTTGACCTGCCTGGTCGAGCGGTCGAGCGGGTGCGACGTTCCATTGAGCTCGCGCCGGAACGATACTACGCCTGGTTTTTGCAGGGCCGCGTCGAAAGAGAGCTCGGTATGTCCACGGCGGCAAAAAGTTTTCGTCGCTGCCTTGATTTGTGTCCAGGGCATGTCGAAGCGGCACGGTGCCTGCGGGAACTTGAGCAGAGTGGCTGGTCGCTGAAGCAGATGTGGCGTCGAATATTCGGGAGTCGATGATGTCGTGGTCGCTGGAAAAGATTCTGAAAGCAGCTCGCCATTTCCATGCGAGCGACGTGCACCTTATCCGTGATATCGCGCCGGTTCTGCGGATCAACGGCGAAATTCGACCCATCGACGGCGAACCGCTGGATGTCGAAACATTGACAGCGATTGTTTACGGCGTGCTGAACGAACCATTGAAGGAACAACTCGAACGTACCTGGCAGTTGTGCTTCTCCAAATACTGGCCGGAAATCGGTCGATTCCGCATGGCTGTTTATTTTCATGCGGGTTGCCCGGAAATGTCAATTCGATTGTGCGAGACCGTCGTTCGTTCCCGGGACGAGTTGAAGTTGCCGCCCATTGTTGAAGAATTGACGCGACAGTCCAATGGTTTGATTCTGGTGACTGGCCCTACCGGAATGGGAAAGACGACAACGCTGAACTACATGATTGACTCCATCAATCGGCACCGCCGATTAAAGATTGTCACGATCGAAGACCCGATCGAATTTGTGCATGAAAACCAGCGCAGCATTATCGTGCAGCAGGAAGTGATGACGGACGTGCGATCGTTTCGCGATGCACTGGTCCATGTATTGCGTCAGGATCCGGACGTCATCGTGATCGGAGAGATGCGTAACCTTGAGACCATAGAAACGGCGCTGATCGCTGCCGAGACGGGGCATCTTGTGCTGGCGACACTCCATACACCGGACTCCGTTCAGACAGTTCAGCGCATCTACAGTGTCTTTCCTGCCGAGCAGCAAAATTCCATTGTCACTCAGATCGCCAATAGTCTGAAAGCCATCATCTCCCAGAAACTGCTGCCTCTGGCCAACGGCAAAGGCCAGGTGCTCGCCAGCGAAATCTGTATCGTTACCAATGCCGTTCGCAACCACATCCGTGAACGAACCGTGCATCAGATTTACAGCGAAATGCAGACGGGGCGAAAACACCAGATGCAGACCATGGACGGCGCGCTTCTGGACCTCTACCAGCGCGGTGAAATCACCTATGACACAGCATTGTCAAATGCCCGCGAACCGTCCCACATTCAACACAAAACGGGACCAGCAATTCCTCCCAAGGCCTGAACTGGATTGCAAACGGTGTCTGGAACTCTCCGGCATTAGACTCTTGTGTGGTTTCTGATGCCGCCAAAGTTCCAGACACCTTTGGCAAAAAAAACTGTGCAAAAGGAAAACTGATTAATGACAAAATCCTCCCCGGAAACCTGGAGCGTCCGCGTCACAAAGGACACGCTCGTCTTCAGCGCCGCACATTTTATTACCTTTAATCGGAATATTTGCGAACGGATTCACGGGCACAATTGGCGTGTGGAAGCGGAGATTGAAGGCCCGTTGGACGAAAATCACTATGTGTTTGACTTTATCGCTCTCCGCGATGGGCTTCAGACGCTCGTGCAGGAACTGGATCACCGAGTGCTGTTGCCCGAACGGCACCCGATGATTCAGGTTGAAGTTTCCGACGACGATCGCGAAGTCACAGCTCGATTCGAGAACCGCCGCTGGATTTTTCCACGCGAGGACTGTGTGATCCTGCCAGTCGAAAATACGACGGCGGAACTGATTGCCCGATGGATCGCGCATGCGCTCATTGCACGGCTGAAGCTGAATCACCAACACGGTCTGACGCGACTTCGCATCAGCGTCGAAGAAAACTTTGGCCAATGGGCCGATTGCTGGTTGCCACTCCCATATGCACAGGTTGGTCTTTGATGAATGCGGCTTGATCTTCGGACGCACCATGGATTGTCCCGCCGCGAATTCCCGCACCGGTCACTCCGCCCAGGAGCGACAGAGTTCCGGCATTGAGCGTTTCACGGCGTGTCGGTCGGCTGCACGCACGTCGAGGGCTGCCCAGCATGAGGAGTAGAGGTTGAATTCAGAACCGACACCGCCGAGGTCTCTCGTGCATCCGATTGTTCAGATTCTTCGACGGATGTACGATCGACAACGACGCGACCATCAAGACCCTGACGTGATTGTAGATCGGCAACTATTCGATCAAGATCGTAGCCCAATGACGCCGCAAACTCTTCGCGGTGTTTTCT
>JAYUVA010000041.1:0-3482 GCA_043754375.1 Candidatus Kuenenia sp.
GGTTGCGGGCGAAGCCCGCGCCAAGGAACGACCGCCGGACACCAATTCTGAATCGGTGGTCAAAAAAACTTTCGCTCGACCCTGACATGCCCTGTCATAGCGCGCAGGTATCGTGCAAGGCGTTGACGCAATGTCGATTTCACGGCTCAGCGACAGATGAAGTGCGCGGCAGACTCAAGTCGATGTGACTGCGATTCATCCTGAAAGGATGCCAGAAATTAGCCGGTGGTCGCCGACATGCGCACCACCGGACAATGAAACAAGGTTACACGCATCCTGAAGGGATGCCAGAAGCAACGAATCTGGCACCCCTTGTCAGGGTGCGAGCTCAATTCGATGCACGGACCGGTGGTGGCGCTTTGCTTAGAACCGGCTAATTTCTTAAACCGCTTCGCGGTGAATCGCAAGAAACACCACAAAAATCAACAATTAACAAAATCCGATTCCGAGCGAACGCGCGCACAGGATTCGTCGAAGAACCTGAAAAGTCGGCAATGGCCTCGTCGAACTTGTCGCCTTTTCCGAGGTAACCGCTGATTTTCGCGGGCTCGCCAGACCGTGCGTGAGCATGAGCCAGTGTCCAGCTGCCCGCAGGAAACGGAACCCGCTGTGAACACGATACCGCTGATGGCGACTGTCCTTGGGGGTGACGGGGCCTGGTGAGAGACCGCAGGGACTTTGTTCATCGCATCCTCTTTGTTTCCGAGTGGCTCATGAGTGAGACAATTGGCGAGCGGCATGCGTCAGCTTGCCGGTACAAAAACGAGGTACCACTGGGCGCACACCGCTTCGCGTGTCGGACTCATTTCCGGCCGCGAGGAGTACAACGACAGGCATCAGGATCAGCTCCTGATCGACGCCAACGCATGACTATGTGCCACGAGACAACAAAAAGGCACAGGCCTGCCAGGGCGTCAGATCCAGAAACAGCCCTCGACCATGCAGGTCATCGCCGTTCCACTCGTGGTGAGCCGGACTGAGTTGATCCTGTAACCGCCAGCGGCTGCCGGCGAGATCCGCGAACGGCAGCAGGACATGGCACTGGCTTTGATTCGGTGCGTAGTTCACGGCAACGACAAGGCATTCTCCCTGCGGATTCCGCCAGGCGAAAACCACGAAGCAATCGACCGTCCAGTTGCCATCCCAGCCTGGGGTGCATTCCAGCAGTTGCCACTGGCCATCGCGCACAGCCGGTTGTCGAAGCACCGCAAGCAGTCGATCATAAAACTGCCTCAGGTTCTCATCAACCGGTTCTTCAGGGCCGCGCACGAGGTGCGGCGAAATTCGCTTTCGGCGGCCTTCGAGTTGACCCTGGTGGAAGAACCGAAGGCCAGGGGAAAGAAACGAAATCACGGCTGCAGCCTGATGAACTTCCGGCGAAAACGTTGCCGCCGCCCGTGGTTCGTCGTGGTTCTCCAGAAAACGAGCGAGCTTGTTCTGGTAAGCAGGCTCCGCGTGGAAATGCTCGCGTACCGGCCGCGCATGGCCGTCGCGAAGGCGATCGTACAATCGTTTGTCGTAAGCGTAATCAAAACCCTGCTGCTGCAGCGTCCATTCCAGGTCCCAGTAGACCTCGGCCATGAACAGGAACTCCGCAACCTTTTCACGGACTCGCGAAGTCGCCGTCGGCCAGAAGAGCGGCGCACGCTGGCCCCAGGTTCGTTCAAACACGTCCGGAAGCACCAGCATCGCCATGTCGCAGCGGACGCCGTCGCATTGACCGGCGATTCTGATCAGTTCTCTGATCATCGCTTCCTGCAGAGCGGGGTTGGCGTAATTGAGCTGCAGTGTGTCGGGCCATCCGGAAAAATAAGGATCACGGCCGTAGGCCAGCAGCAGATCATCGCGTTTGCGTTTCACCCAGGTGTAGTTCTGAGGAGCATGGGCGAGATCGAGTTCCGAGCCCCGGACAAAGTATTCCGGATGCTCTTCGATCCATGGATGATCGAGTCCCATGTGATTTGGTACGAAGTCGAGCATCAACTTCAGGCCGCGCTTGCGGAGTCGCTCACGCAGTCGCGCCAATGCCGCATCACCCCCAAGGCTTTGATGCACTGAGTAACCGGTGATCGCAAAACCGGAACCGGCGATGTCTTCTTCTTTTAAGTCAGGCAGCGTTTCCTGAAACTCCCGCCGCCACTCCGGGTTACTGCGCGAAACCTTTTGCGCCCCGGGGCCAGTCTGCCACACACTCAGGAACCAGACCCAGTCGAAACCCAAGCCCGCCAGCCGGTCGAGTTCGGCGTCCGGAATATTATCCAGGGTGGCCGGCCGTCCCAGTGGCCCGGACAACTCCGTCAACCAGACGCGGGTATTGATTTGATAGAGTGTTGGATAGGAAAGAGTGCTCATAAAAAGTCCTTACACGGAATTCGTCGGCAACCCAATGTGCCCCGACACTCCGTGGCGGAGATTCTCGCCACGGAGTGTCGAGTCACAATGACGCGAGTATAGATCAAAAAATACCCAGCACGGGCTTCGCCCGCAACCCATTGGTTACCCAGCACGTTGAGACTGAACAGCGTGATCCAGATGTTGAGAGGAATGCGGCGCAGCAGGCCGTCGAAAACGCATGTCGGCTTTTCCCGATACGATACCCAACCTCCACCGAGAGTATACCGATGATCAGGGTCATCAGGAAAAAGCACCACAGCGGCTCAGGGTTCATCGGGATTCCTGTCGTCTTATGAAACACGACGACGGACATGAATGTTCATCCTACATAAGATCGATCCGCCATTGCGCCCAAAACCTGACTCAATGGCAACAATGTCCTGAACCAGTCAACGCAAACATTCACTTTAACTCGCGCGGTCGGAAATAAGACCGGCGAGCGGAGCGGCGTGAGCACTCATCGTACCTCGTTCTTGTACCAGCAAGCTGACGCATACCGCTCGGCAATTGTGTCACTCATGACCGCGCGGAGTATGACCGGTTCTCAACTGCCTGCCGAAGCATCTTCCTTCTCGAAATACGCTGCCGCTGCCTTGCCACCCTTCAGGATCGCTTCCGGCGTCATGGTGGCAAACAGGTGCATTGTCCGAGCGATGACACCCGTCCAGCCGGTCTGATGGTTGGCACCCAGCCCCGCTCCGTTTTACCTGGAGTTTGCCTCGGCCATGAGTTGCTTTGCCACACGACTAACGATGTGACTCGGTAGAACGGACGTCGGGCCACGTTGTGTTTCGTAGCGGCCTCGACTGACGATCGCAATGCCACGAATGCGGCCTTCAACGTCAATCACGGGACAGCCCACTTCTCGCTGGAGAAGTTCGATGTCGGTATCAAATACCGAAGCGAAACCTGATCGCCTCGGTGTGTCGAGCTCGTCCAACATCCAATTTTGCCTAAGCATGCCAGTGACAGGTGGCAGACCGGTGGCGGGTGGCAGAGTTGTCAGAACGTTCATGGGTGCCCCCTTGCGGCGAAGTGCGACCGAAACCAAATCACCTGTGCAGTATCCGGCGAGCTTTGTTTCTAAA
>JAYUVA010000042.1:0-10258 GCA_043754375.1 Candidatus Kuenenia sp.
CTTCAGTTTGTGAGTGTTGTTTTTAGAGGGTCTAAAGGTGTCTGTCGGCGACTACATTCGTAACTCACAGATCTGGAAAAGTGTTTTTCGGCATCCCGCCCCTACGGATCGACGTAATCGCGTCGTGGTGATGCTGACCAACTTTTTCCTGCATCTGCATCCGGTGTCGATCAAGCAACAGGGAATCGCGCTGTCCTACACATGGTGTATGGGTGGTATCACGTTTTTCCTGTTCCTTGTGGAAACCATCACTGGCGTGCTGCTGATGTTCTACTATCGGCCAACGCTGGAATGGGCGTTTTACGATATCCAGGCTTTGCGCGATGTGCAGACTCTGGGGATTATGCGTGAAATTCATCGCTGGGCTGCTCATGCGATGGTCATTACCGTCTGGCTGCATATGTATCGTGTGTTCCTCACGGGAAGTTATAAACCGCCGCGTGAGTTCAACTGGGTGATTGGTGTGTTGCTACTGGTGCTCACGTTGTTGTTGTCGTTTACGGGATATCTGCTTCCGTGGGACCAGTTGGCAATCTGGGCTATTACCGTCGGTTCCAACATGGCCAAGGCAACGCCTGGTCTTGGAACTGAAGGTCCAGGATTTCAGTTATTCAATACCAGCGGGTATGAGTTAATCACGAACGCTTCCGACGCGAAGTTCCTGTTGCTCGGTGGGCGATTCGTAGGCGAAGCAACTTTGAATCGCTTCTACATTCTGCATTGCGTGGCGATTCCATTGGTGGTGAGCGGTTTGATCGCGATCCACTTCTGGCGTGTTCGCAAAGACGGCGGTATCAGTCAGCCGTTGTAATTCGGCGAGTCGCTTTGTGTCCAAAAAGGGGTCTGACCCTTTTAGGGCAAGTTGATTGTGTTGATAGATTTGTCTCGCCGGAGAGGGTCAGACCCCTTTTGGGATACTCGTCCTGTTTCGTATCTGGTGTTTTCTTCGCCGGGTTTAGTCAATGTTGAATCCACATCCCGATCTGACAGCCAGCGTTCTGATCGGCCTTGGCTGGTACTACCTGATTTTGTTCGGCATGAATCTGCTGTGGACAGTCCGCAGTTACAAGCATGACGGCGAATTCAGCAATGGTGTGCCAAAGGCAGCGTTCTGGGCAGTCGTGACATCCGTTTTGTTAATGACATCGGCATATCACTTTACGTATCCGCCGGACGGGTTCTTGATTTTCATGCCGCTGTGGTTCAAGAACTTTTTTAACGCCTACTTTTCCAATCCGGTACTGTATTTCTTCCTGTCCGTCGGGGGCCTGGTCTTTATGATCGCCGCGCGCGAATGGTGGATCAAGCCGACTGTGGCCTGGGTGTTGTTGAATTTGTCGCTGCTGTTTATGGGCTTGAGTCTGACTGACTATGATTTCAGGCAGATCGTCGGGAAGCCAGACAATGTGCCGATCGTGGCGATGCTCTTCATTGTGGCATTCTTCACATGGATCTACTTTACGCGGGCGGTGGACAATGATCGACGAATCGCGCAAGGTCGACCGTTGTTCGAACAGGAAGACAACGAAAAAGTCCTGGTGTGGCCGGATTTGGTCTACACAGAACTCATCTGTATGGTGGTCGTGACCGCCGTGCTGATTTTCTGGGGAATCGCATTGCAGGCTCCGCTGGAAGAACCTGCGTCGTCGATGAAGACACCGAATCCATCGAAGGCACCGTGGTATTTTCTGGGTCTGCAGGAAATGCTGGTGTATTTCGATCCCTGGTTGGCCGGCGTGGTGTTGCCAAGCATTATCCTCGGCGGGTTGATGGCTGTGCCGTACATCGACTTCAACAAGCTCGGTAACGGATATTACTCGTTCAAACAGCGATCTTTTGCGGTCACGACTTTTCTGTTTGGATTTCTGCCGCTATGGGTCGCGTTGATCGTTTTGGGAACGTTTCTGCGTGGTCCGAATTGGAACTTCTTCGGAATCTATGAATACTGGGATGTCCATAAGGTGGAAGCCGCTACAAACAAGAATCTCAGTCAGTTCTTTTGGGAAAATCTGGGAGGCATCCCGAAAGGGTCAGGATGGACGGACATTCTTCTGCGTGAATCGCCGGGGATTCTGCTGGTACTCGGGTACTTTTTTGCACTGCCACCGTTGCTCGGATTGACTGTGCTGAGAACCTATTTCGCCCGCATGGGCGTAATTCGATTCCTCGTGTTTTCGAACCTCATCCTGTGGATGGCGATTCTTCCGATCAAGATGTTGCTGCGGTGGTCATTCGCTTTGAAGTATATCGTCGGAATTCCAGAGTACTTTTTCAATATCTGACGCAGGCGTTTGCCAGCGGCAGGTTTCCAATAATTGTTAACTACTGAGGACGGGCAAAGGCCCAGCCAAAGTCATGCCAGCAAATGATACATATTGGTGGAATCAGAAGACGCTGAACATCGTCTTTGCCCTGAGCAGCTTCGTGATGTTGCTGTCTGTGATTCTGATGATGCAGAAGGATCAGGACGACGAATGGCGTCCAATTCAGCGCAAGAACTTCGCGTTGGAAGCCAAACTCCGTGAAGTCGAATTGTCGGCGATCGAAAGTGATGATTTTAAGGCGAAGAAGGCGGAGCTGCAGATAAAGATCGACGCAACTGCTGTGGCTCTCCAAAAGACGAAGGCTGAAGAAAAAAACACGGAGCTGTTCTCTTTGCTGGATCCGCAGCAGCGAGAAGTGGATCGCCTGAGTGAAGAGCTGAAATCGCTGAATGGTCTGCGTGATGAAGCCCGTGCAGAGTTCGATCTTGCCATCAGCGTTGGGCTTCCGAAAGAAGCAACCAGTCAGAAGAAGTCAGATTTCCAGGCTCGTCAGGCCCTTTGCGACGAAACTCAGGCGCTGCTGGACACTGCAAATGCGTCGCTTGCGATCACGACTAATGAAACAAAACTGATCACAAAAGAGCATGACGAGCTCGTTGCGGCCATGGACAAGGTCACCAAAGATGAGGCGCGAGTACAAGCTGCGCTGGAGAAGATACAACCGACGTCGTTGATCTCCAGTATGAAGCGTTCCCTGATGGAAATGCCGATCATTGACGGTTTCAATTCGCATTTAAAAATCGTTCAGGACTGGATGCCGAATCTGCGGCAGACGTTGGGCATGGCAAAGATTGCTCGTTTTGATCGATGCCGTACGTGTCACCAGAATATCGACAAGACGGCCACCGGCGGCTTCCCGGCGTTTCCCGAAGGCCATCCTTCAGATGAAGACGTTGCGACATGGGTCAGCGAAAGCAAATTTCCGCAGCCGTATGCCACACATTCGAACACAGAACTGTTCTGCACGGCCTCAAGCCCTCATCCGGTAGAAAAATTCGGTTGCACGATTTGTCATGATGGTCAGGGTTCGGGCACAAGTTTCGGCAACGCAGAGCATACCCCCGACGATCCGCATCTGGCCGATGTGTGGCATGAAGAGTATGGCTATCACGCCAATCACTTCTGGGAATACCCGATGCAGCCGACCCGCTTTGCGGAATCGACTTGCATCAAATGCCATCATGGCATGACCGAACTCGGTGTGAATCCGGAGTTCGGCGCGTCTGCACCCAAAGCGTTTAAGGGATATCAACTGATTCAGAAATACGGGTGCTTCGGTTGCCACGAGATTCATGGCCAGGATGCTGGCGTTGCCATTGGCCCGGACATGCGCGTTGAACCTCAAACCGCTGAAGAAATTGCCCGAATTGAATCTGATCCGACTCAGGTGGCAGGAAAGTTCCGCAAAGTCGGGCCAAGCCTGCGGCACATAGCATCGAAGACCACGTCTGCATGGATCCAGTACTGGACTGAGATTCCATCGCGCTACCGACCGACGACGAAGATGCCGCAGTTCTTCAACCAGTCCGAACACCTGTCCGAGGCTGATGCGGCTCACACAAAGACACTCGAAACTGTTGAGCTGGCGGGTATCGCACACGTGCTTTTGGGGAGTTCTCAACCGATTGATCTGCTTAAACCAGCCGACGGATACGCCGCAGATTCAGAACGTGGCAAGAAGTTGTTTACGGAGCGAGGTTGTCTCGCCTGCCACCAGCACGGTGCAGTGCCAGGGACCACGGCTGACTTCGGGCCGAATATCAGCGACATTCATCAGAAGGTGAAACGAAACCCGGACAATCCCGCGTTCAGTGACTGGCTTTACACCTGGATTCGCGAACCTCAACGCTATCACGCCCGCACGAAAATGCCAAATCTGTACCTCGATGTCTACATGGATGTGGATGGTGCCACTCCGATCGATCCGGCTGCAGACATCACTGCCTTCCTGCTGAAGGAAGGTCCACCGGGCGACTTTCCTGTGAACGAAGTCGATACCGATGAGTTGGATAAACTGGTCACTCTGTTTCTGCGGAAGGGTCGTTTCAGCAAGGAAAAGGCAGAAGACATTGTCCGCACGGGTGCCTTCGATATGAAGAAGGCCGACGTCGTGGGAGATGAGGCGGCTCTGGCAACCGAGGACGGATCACCGATCACCGACGCTGCAGAATGGAAAAATCGCAAGTTGGAATTTGTCGGGCGCAAAACAATCAGTCGCTATGGATGCTATGCGTGTCACGACATGCCTGGTTTCGAAACGGCTCGCCCCATCGGAGTGGCCCTGCAGGACTGGGGCCGCAAAGATACGAGCAAACTCGGCTTCGAGCATGTTGAAGAGTATTTGCACCATCATGGCGAACCAGTTGGCAGCAAGTTTTCATCGACGCTGGAAAGAGTCGAAGAGGCGACAGCGGCGATGTCGGCTGGGCAGGATAAGAGCGGCGATATGACTCCGCAGGAAGTCGATCGGGAAATGACGGCGGCATTTTTCTTTGATAGCCTGCAGCATCATGGACGACCTGGTTTTATCTGGCAGAAGCTTCGTGGTCCTCGGACATATGACTTTGAAAAAACAGAAACCAAAGGATACGACGAACGCCTCAGGATGCCGAAGTTTCCGTTGAAAGAAGACGAGATCGAAGCCATTGCAACCTTTGTGCTCGGCTTAATTGCCGAACCACCGGCACCTCAATACGTTTACACACCTGATGAACGGGCAAAGAATCGTCTGGAAGGCGAATTCCTGCTGGCCAAATACAATTGCACGGGATGTCATGTTGTCGATCTGCCACAAGTGACATATGCCACAAAGCTCGACGATGTCACTCCCACCGAAATGACTCCCGCAGATCATGAGAATGGCTTGGCAATGCTGCTGAAGCTGCGACCTCCTCATCAGGCTCTCACGGGAGAATTACGCCCGTATGTCATCGAAGACGAGAAGGTCAGCCTTTCGATTGCGAAGCTCCATGGATTTATCGCGTCAAAACCTGATCCGGAGGAAGAAGATCCAGAGCTTCGCGAGTATGGTTTCGACGTTTGGGAGACTGCCGATTTTGGGACTGGTGACACGGCCAAGCGACTGCTTCCAGGTCATCGTGTGACATTCGCTGAAAAGATGCTGGTGGACTATCAGGCTGGCCGTGGCGGAGATTTCGCCGAATGGCTGGTTGAAGACCTGATGAAAACAAAGACCGGCGGAAATCGTTCGCTCGCATGGCAGGCGTCACCACCGCCTTTGTATCAGGAAGGCTTTAAGGTCCAGACACCGTGGCTTTATCAGTTCCTGCTGGAGCCGACAAAGCTGCGTTATACGACCGTACTTCGGATGCCTAAGTTCAATCTGAGTGAAAAAGAAGCTCAGACGCTGGCAAATTATTTCGCCGCTGTGGATGGTGCGGAGTTCCCGTATCAGGAACAGGCACCGAAAGACACCGACTACCTGGCTGCTCGGGAAGCAGACTTAGCTCATGAAGGTCTGCTGAAGGATGGCGAGACATATCTCGGAGAATCCTGGAAGTCACTGAATGGTCCGCTGTGTGTGAAATGTCATTCACTTGGCGGGCGCAAATTCAAAGTGTCCGATCCGGTGAAGGACATTCAGGGCCCGAATCTGAACGTCGTTCAGAATCGCCTGCGAGCCGACTGGGTGAAACTATGGTTGTACAAGCCAACGTGGATCACACCGTACACCTCGATGCCGCTGAACTTTCCGAAGAACAACCTGACGCAATTCCCGGACTTGTTCGGTGGGGATCCGGACGTCCAGGTCACAGCAACGCGTGATGCCCTGCTGAATTACACTCGGTTGATGGAAGACATCGGGCCCACGACGTATGCACCTCCGGTTGCAGCGCCCGCAGACAGTGCAGTGCCGGCCGACGGTGCGGCACCTGCTGTCGATGCGGTGCCGGTCGATGCAGCTGCCGCAGTTGAGGAAACGGAATCGAATCTGCCTTCCCCGACTGCAAAAGCAGAAGTGCCGCGTGATTCACCGTCAGTGGCTGCTGCGAATGGAGATACCAAGTGATGCGAAGTTTTGTCGGCCCCGTACTGGATATGTCTTTGGGTGACCTGAACCCGATGAAGAAGACTTTGACTATCATCGCGATTGCAGTCCTCGCGGGGGCAGCAGGCTGCAGCGACGTACCGGACTTCGGTGGAGGCGCGAGTGTTGTTCCATCTGTCACTTTCGTGGCTGCGGATTCCGAGGCAGCGGCAGTGTCTGAAGCAGCTGCTGAATCCACCGGAACAGCAGCCAGCGGAGACCCCGGTACATTCACGGGAAAGGTTGTGATGACCGGTTCCGTGACTGCCCTCCCGCCGTTGTTCCGGCAGGGAGCTGCCATTAAAGACCCGGCAGTCTGTGCTGCGGTTGATGTCCCGGATGAACGCCTCGTTTTGGGTGAAGGCAATGCGGTGAAGGGTGTCTTCGTTTACCTGAACAAGGCACCTAAGGGCGGTAAGGCACTTGAAGCTCCCGCGGAACCGTTTAGATTCGACCAGAAAAACTGCCGCTTCTTTCCGCACTGCGTCATCGTACCGGTCGGACAAATGGTAAAAGTGCTGAGCGATGATTCTGTTGCTCACAACACGCACACCTATCCTCAAAAGAATCCATCTGTGAATTCCGGCGTTGCACCCGGCGATCGCGAAGGCAAGCTGGATTTCACGTATCGGAAGGCTGAATCTGTGCCGTTGTCGATCAAGTGTGACTACCACACCTGGATGACGGCTTACCAGCTTCCCGTCGATCATCCCTATGCAGCTGTAACCGACGAAAACGGAGCTTTTACGATCGCCGATTTACCGCCAGGAAAGCATTCATTTGTCGTGTGGCACGAAGCGGCCGACGGTGGGTTTGTGGAACGAAAATTTGCTGTAGAAATCAAGAGTGGCGAAAAGACGGAAATGCAGATTGATTATCCGTCCGATCGTCTGAAACTCTGAGCGTTGTTTGAAGTCTGAAATTCTGTTCGTTTTGTGATTAGAGGTTTGGGAATGTCAATGACTCCCAGTCTGAAGCCACTGGCTCTCGCAGGTATGCTGTCGGTTGCCGCTGCAATCGCCGGGTGTTCTGATTCTGCGTTCGAATCGTCGTTCGTTTACAGCGAAGGGACATTGTCCCTGATGCGCGAGGCGCAGGATGGGACAAAGGCAAATCCGGGCGTCAAGACACTGCTGGATGATCGCTTCGGCGACCCGCAACAATTGAGAGCATGGGAAAAGATGCCCGTCGATTTTGGAGGCGCGTTGACATCCGTTGCGGAAGTAAAGCAATCAGAAAGCGGCAGTCAAGTCGTCAGATTGACGGTTGAAGAAGGGCAGTCATTGCCCGCGAAGGCCGGTACAGTGCAGTTCATGACGGGTGCCTGCGCGGGTGAAACGGTCCAGGTTGCTCAATGGAATCCCAAAACCGGCGAAGCGACGCTGGCCGCAATACCCGGGAATGAAATCGTAACGGGAGATTCCTGTGTGATCGATCGGGGTGCTGGACTTTCGTCCGGACGGATGCTCTACATGCGGCATTGCAGTCATTGTCACGGAACATCCGGCGATGGCAACGGTCCGACCGCTCGGTACATGACCCCGAAACCACGCGACTACCGTAACGGAATCTTCAAATTCACGTCCACGAATGACATGTCCAAGGCCAGTCGAAACGATCTTTCTCGTATCGTCAAGTACGGCATTTCCGGAACCTACATGCCGTCATTTCTCCTCATGAAGGATGACGAACATCATGCCATCATCGAGTATGTTCGATTTCTCGCGATGCGCGGTGAATACGAGCGAAAACTGGTTGCTGAATTGTCGAGTGATTATTCCCAGACCGCATATGATTCACGCTTGAAGAGTGGCGAGAACAAGGCCGAGATTCAGCAGGAACTCGAAGGGTTTTTGGCGGAAGACCTGAAGGAGTCTGCCGGTTCACTGGGTGACGATCTGGCGGAAATCTGGACAACGGCAGATACAGAAGAAGCGGCCATCGTGCCGTCGGTGCCGCGGATTCCTGACACGCCGGATTCCCGTCGTCGCGGCCGTGAATTGTATCTCAGCAAGACCCTGAACTGTGCCGACTGCCACGGGATTGACGGTGCCGGCAACGGTCCTCAGACAATCGCATTCGAAAAGAATCCCGCGAAGGGCGACGAACTCTACAATGAACCTGGGCTGCATGATATCTGGGACAATCTGAACCAGCCACGAAATCTGCAACTTGGGATGTACCGAGGTGGCCGACGTCCGATCGATTTGTTCAGCCGCATCCACGCGGGGATCAAAGGCTCGCGCATGCCATCATTTAAGAATACGCCTCACGAAGATATCTGGCACATTGTCAATTACGTTTTAAGTATACCGTTTGAAACGGATCCCGGCAGCACTGGGATCGCTCCTGCGGCTGAAGCGGTAACGGCACCAGCAGCGGTGACACCACTTGCCAATTGATTTTGCGAATCGTTCATGAGTACAGGCGACTTGCCTGTCAGGAGTATTCAATCGTGAAAAAGTTCTGGGCACTGTTTTTCTTTTTCTGGCCGACAGTGGCGATTATTGTCTGTCTGATATCCCCGTCGAGGGGATGGTGGTTTCCAAGCGCACCGATGTCACGCACTGGTGTTCAGATTGATGGACTGTTCTACCTGATTCTGATCATCGTCACGATCACCTTTGTGGCGACCCAATACGCCCTTGGGTATGCACTGTGGATGGGGGCCACCAAAGAATCAGGCAGTAAGGCATTTTTCTCTCACGGCAGTCATAAGCTGGAAATCCTCTGGACAATTGTGCCATCATTTGTGTTGGTGTTTATTTCCCTGTCGCAGTTGGACGTGCTGGCAGAGATTCGCGTAATTTCCAGCTTCCCTGAAAAAGCTGTAAAGATTGCGGAGGTCACCGCGCGGCAGTTTGAGTGGCGGATCCGCTATCCAAAGCCAGGTACAGAACTGACAACTGAAGAAAATCCTAGTGATCTTTATTATGTCAACGAGCTGCATGTACCGACCGGCAAGCCAGTCATCATCAATCTCCGCACACAGGATGTGCAGCATGCGTTCTTTTCGCCCCAGCTTCGCGTCAAACAGGATGCCGTCCCTGGCCTCGTGATCCCGGTTTGGTTCGACGTCCTGGAAGTCGGCAACTACGACCTTGTCTGTGCCGAGCTGTGTGGCTGGGGTCATTACAAGATGAAGGCCCGAATTGTGGCTCAGTCGCAGAGTTCGGTTGACAAGTACCTGAAGCAACTGGAAGCCGAGCAGAACGAAGACGGAACAAAGGCTGAAGCTACAAAGTCCGGTGAATAGTAGATTGAGTCGTAGAATGGCGAGCCGCTGGGCGTCAGCCCTCGGTGTAGACGCCGCAAAAGCAGTCGAATAGTAGATTGAGTCGTAGGGTGCGTGAAGCGGAGCGCAACGCACCATTTCGAAAAGCTGAAGCGAGTGGTGTGCTCCGCTGTCGCAGGCACCCTACTCTAAGAAGTTTTGCATTTTAGTACTCAGGGTTTTTGACATGGTAACTGTTTCTCCGGCTCTTGATGTTCATGGCCACGCGGATGATCATTCGCATGGTCATCATGAACAGAGCTTCATTGCAAAATACGTCTTCTCACTTGACCATAAGATCATCGGCATCCAGTTCCTGATGACAACGCTGATCATGTTGATGGTTGGTGGCGCACTCGCTCTTGCAGTTCGCTGGCAGTTGGCGTTCCCCTGGGAAAATATGCCTGTGGTGGGCCAACTTTTTGGTTTGTTCCGGAGCGAGGGTGGTCAGATCAGCCCCGAGTTCTACACGATGCTCTTCACGATGCATGCGTCGGTGATGATTTTCCTTGTGATCATTCCGATCCTTGCCGGTGCCTTCGGCAATTTCCTGATTCCATTACAGATCGGGTGCGACGACATGGCCTTTCCGGCACTCAACATGCTGAGCTA
>JAYUVA010000043.1:0-3046 GCA_043754375.1 Candidatus Kuenenia sp.
ACTGAGCACTCCCATCGTTTGACAGGCCCCAGATTGATCCAGCCGTCGTACGGCCAGAGCACTGCCACCATGGCAATTCCCAAAGCTTTCAGAAAGCTCCAGGCGTCACCTGAGGACTGTGGCAGCGCCAGCAGCGGTTGCAGGTTATGCGTGTCAATTCTGCGGAAGATAAACGGCAACACGATAAAGGTACGGGCCACAAAGGTACGGGCCACCCGCATGAGGAAACATGGCACCCAGCTCGGCCAATGCCAGCGAACCACACAGCGTGATGATTCCGACAAACAGCCAAATGCCAATAATTGCCACGAATCCGTATGGCTCCAGAGCACTATCGACAGCACTGACCTTCAGAAAGATTCCCGAGCCGATGATCGAACCCACCACAATCATCGTCGCATCGAACAGCCCAGGCACTCGTGGCAATTGCTGCGGGCCTGTGTCCTGCTCTTGATCGGTTTGAGTTGAATTGATCACAACCGAATGCGGACGCGGAACAGACATCGCATATCCCTGCGAAAAATCGCATTGAAAACAGCCATCTCGGATCGCTTTTCGGAGGCTGACAAGCGAACAGATTACCTCGATCTAACGAAATCAACTCGGCCAGCGACCGGGATGATAGCGAATTCAGCGAAGGAACTGGGATGAAAATCTCTGCCGCTCGACTCAACGGCACAAGATCGATATCGCTGAACTCAAGGGTCCGGCCGGGGCAAATCGGAACCAGTAAACTCCGGCTCCAGCCAAAACCACCAAAGACACAAATTGCAGCGATGTGGGGAACGATCGTTGAAGAACTGAAGGTTTTACTGCAGTTGGCTCACTCATAATTCCGCCGTCTGAAACACATGCGATGGATTGCCGCCGATTTCCGCAGAAATCGCATGATTCAGCGCTGCTCGACCGACAGGCGGTTCGATCTGCCAGGAAATCAGTGCGGTTCGAATCGCATGTTGTGACACGACCTCGTGGATGTAACGAGCCTCACTCCGCTGGCGTTCGACGAGCAGTGGATCTGTCACGTTCAGTGGTGACAGGCTCTGGTTGATCACCCAGGCGTACGGTTCTATTTCAGCCCGGCGCAGGTCGCGCTGCAACTGTGCGGCCTCATGAACCGGAGTGGCTTCGGGCAGTGTCACGATCAGCACGCGGGTGTACTCGGGATCGCGTAGTCGGGGCAGCAGATTCTGCACGGCTTCCGGCATGCCACTGGTCTGTCGAGTGACCTCGCGATGATAGGCCAGGGCGGAATCGAGCAGCAGGACCGTGTGTCCAGTGGGTGCCGTATCCAGCACGACGAATCGATTCGTGCCCTCAGCGACAGCATCAGCAAATGCCCGGAACACGGCGATCTCTTCGGTGCAGGGTGACCGCAGGTCTTCGGCCAGCAGGGCTTTTCCAGAATCATCAAGGCCGGCACCGGCGTACTGCATGACTTCATTGGAATAACGAGCAGTTTCGGCAACGGGATCGATACGGCTGACCGTCAGGTTTGTCATCGTCTCGCCAGCGACCGCCGCCGCGATATGGGCAGCCGGATCAGTGGTCGACAAATGGACTTCGAAACCGCGATCTGCAAGGGCCACAGCCACAGCCGCAGCGACGGTCGTCTTGCCGACGCCGCCCTTGCCCATCGCCAGAATCACGCCGTGCCCCGGTGCGGCCAGATCATCAATCATCGCAGCCAATGACAGTGGTAATTTGTCTCGCTCCAGAGCAGGCCCACGCAGTTCGTTTGCGGGAGGGCGAAGCTCTTGCTGAGTCGCGGCATCGGGCTGTGCCTTCGTTGGCAGCACACGGCCCAGATCTCGCAACGCCGCAACACCCAGAACTCCACCGGCGGTTAATGGAATCAACGTACGCGGCAGATCTTTGAGAACCACCGGCATTTCGGAAATTGCTTTTTCGCCGCGCCGCTGCATCGCAACCGCAATCGGGTCACCCGCGGCAGTGGCCTGAAACACAGCGTTGATGACAAGGTGCTGATTATTGACTCCCAGTGCCTTCAGTTCAGCACTGGTTCGAGCCGCTTCACGAAACGCCGTGGCTTCGGCTCGCGTCACCATAACCAGGGTGGTAAGCTGCGGATCGCCGAGTACACGAACGGTCTCCTGATACAGCGACTGCTGCGTCTGTAAACCGGCCAGGGGCCCAAGGCACGACGTGCCGGTCGTGTTTGACTCCATGAACCCGGACCAGGCTGATGGAAGTGTCAATAGTCGCAACGTGTGGCCGGTCGGAGCCGTATCAAAGATGACATGATCAAACTTTGATGTTGCGGCAGAATCTCCCATCAGCCGGGAGAATTCATCGAACGCAGCAATTTCCAGCGTACATGATCCAGAGAACTGTTCTTCCATGCTGGCCACTGCAGCGGCTGGCAGGAGCGTTCGGTACGGCCCCACCATGCGTTCACGGTATTCCGCAGCCGATTTTTCCGGATCCAGATTCATGGCAAACAAGTTTGGAACCGATGGCACCGGCGTTGGATGATTTTCGAGCGGCGTGCCAAGGACTTCATCCAGGTTCGACGCAGGGTCGGTTGATACCAGCAGCACACGTTGGCCAGCGTCTGCCAGACCAACGGCAGTCGCACAGGCCACTGATGTTTTGCCGACTCCGCCTTTGCCGGTAAAGAAAAGATTCCGAGTCGTATGTTTTAGAAATTCCATGAACATATTCCTTTTTGAGCGAGCGGCAGGGCGCTAGCGGTCTGTTTTTGCGGACGAATTACCCGCAGCCAGACCCTTGCCGCTCATAGTTCTGGAGTATCGGGACAGACTCCCAGCCGGATCGAAAATCAGCAGCAACCAGTCTGCCCGCTACAGCAGCCCTGATCAGCAATCGGCAAAGCAGCCAGCTTCGCCTCAGCGCCACCGGTCCACATCTCAAGCATTTCGCGAGAAGGATAACTCCCGCGACTCACGACATGACCGTTGATCACGACGACCGGCAGAACGTTCGTGCCTTCTGTCGATAACAATGAATGAATCTCGGCATTCTGAATGTAGGCCTGCGGCTGCTGTGACAGGTTAAACCGTTC
>JAYUVA010000044.1:0-8873 GCA_043754375.1 Candidatus Kuenenia sp.
TAACCCTGAGCCGCAGGCGACGGCTTCCGGTGACGCCGTCGCCTGCGGCGGAGGGTTAGACGATTCAATCAACAGACCGATCGCGTTCCGGCGAAGAAACACGATCTTGTTCCTGGACAGGCTCTTCGACAGGTACACAGGCAGTCGCCGAGATGCTGGCGCTGTTGCGGACAAGAAAAGATCGGACGACGGCCGAAACCCATTAAATGGCCAACTCGCATTGCGATTCGTGCTGCAGTTTCGCCACAATGGCCTGCAATTCCAGGCCGATGATGTGGGCGCCGGCATAATCTTCGGCATGTGCCATCCTGTGAAGTTCTCTCCCGATTTCCGTCAATCCGGGTAGTCCTACTGTGCCACCCGTGCCCTTGATCCAATGCGCCAGTCCGGACAATGTCGTTCCGTTCGAGTTATCGATTGCCGACATGATTTCCGGAAGTGCATCGTTGATCTTACGAACGAATCTTGAAGCGAAATCACGAAAGACAGGGTCAACAGGAAGGATCAACCCCGGTCTGGCCGTCGAGGTTCGTTCATGTCCAGCCCTTGCACTGGACGTTGCCCGGAGTGCTGTCGCAGACGGCTCTTGTTGAAGCGGGAGCACTGGCTGTTCCATAACCACACCGAGCTGTTCGCCGACACCGCGAAGCAGGCTGGCGATGGAGATAGGCTTGGTCAGATATCCGGTAAAGCCAATTTCCCGACATCGCTGCTTGTCGTCTTCCGTGCCATTTGCAGTGATCGCGATGATGGGGATGCGCACGCCGGCAGCGCGAAGTGTCGTTGTCGCTGCATAGCCATCCATTTCGGGCATCTGAAGGTCCATAAGTATCAAATCAAACGACTCACGCCGCATCGCCTCAACCGCCTCCTGTCCGGTGCAGGCAAACCGGCACTCGGCATGAGCACGCCGCAGGACGTGGGCGAAAAACTCACGGTTCGCTTCAACATCATCCGTGATCAAAACACGGAAACCCTTCAGGTCCAGATTCAGCCTCGCCTCAGCAATCGGGCCAACCAGAGTCGCTTCAGCCTCGCACCCATTGAGAATCCTCACACCATCAAGAGGCCCGGTCGCAGTCGTCAGGGAAAATGTACTTCCAAAACCCGGCTCGCTTGAAAGTTCAATGTCTCCGCCCAACGCACGCGCAAGGTTTCGACTGATTGACAACCCCAGCCCGGTTCCACCAAAACGCCGTGTCACCGTCTCATCGGCCTGCTTAAATGGCTCGAAAATATCCTTCTGCGCTGTGAGAGCAATTCCCACACCGGTGTCCTGAACCTGGATCCTGAGTTTGTTTTGACGGACATCCGTATCAACGATCAGATTGACACTACCCTCGTTGGTGAACTTAATGGCGTTGCCAATCAGATTCGTCAGAATCTGTCGCAACCTTGTGGGATCGGTCAGCAGCTTTTCCGGAATTCCACCTGCAACTTTCAGAGTCAGCTTCAGATTCCTGGCAATCGCGCGGGACTGCAGCGCCGACAGAGTATCATGGAACATTGCGTACGGCGCGCATTCCATGGATTCGATCGTCAGCGCTCCGGCTTCAATGCGGGACAGATCTAAAAGGTCATTCAACAGATGATGCAGGTGATTTCCGTTGCTCAAGACACGCTGCAGATGCGCGTTCTGCTCTGGCAGCAGCGGCGCATCACCGTTGAGCAATAGTTCTGTGAAACCGAGGACCGCGCCGATGGGAGTGCGGATTTCGTGACTCATATGCGCAAGGAAATCGCTCTTCGCCCGGCTTGCACTTTCTGCGGCGTCGCGCGCTGCCGCAAGTTGAGTCTGCACGTGGCGAAGATGATCTGCTGTCTCCTCCAGTTCAGCGGACCTCGCTTCTACGACGGCAGTCCGATCTTCGACGATTCGTTCCAGATTCGCGTTCAGATCCTGAAGGCTGCGGAATCCCTCCGCATTTTCCAGGGCGGCACCTGCGATCGTGGTCAGATATCTTGCGATTCGCAGTTCATTGGGTCCAAAAAGATCCCGTACCTCCGAGTTGCAGACAACCAGGCATGCAGCAACCCTTGCCCGTACCAGAATCGGGCAGGCCAACAGTGAGCGAAATTCCGAACCGGATCCGCCGGCGGCGCAGGCATCCAGGGTCTTCAGCGACGTCAGCACGCAAGCGCGGATGGCTTCAGACTGAACCGCTGGCCGGCCGCTCTCATCGATGTAAATGATTTCGCAATAGTTGCTCCGCAGCAGTCGCCGTGCTGTCTCGGCTACCGTGTCAATAATCACCGTCGGATCAATTGCCGAGGCAATTTTTCTGCCGGATTCCAGCAGAGAGTCAAATCGATCCACAAGTGAAATCGAAGAAAACATTCTCTGTGGGAGCTGCTCATTTCTGAACGCAGAATACCGTCGTTCAGCGTTCTCAAGTTCTTTCTCCGCATTCGCACAGCCCATTTCCCGGCGAATTTTCTGCAGCAGCAGACTGCTCTGGATGAGTTCATATTCTGCCGACTGAAGGCCCGCAACCTGTACACTTTTATTCAGCAGGAAGATCGCCCGTCGATTACAATTCCTGAACAATTGGGCCCATGCGTATTCGCGCAGGGCATGCGGCAGTTCGTTTCGAAATCGTAAGGCAATCAGCAGTGCTTTGCGGGCCGCGCGACGATGATCTCGGATGATTCTCCGCCGGGGACTGCGCGTTAACGGGGATTTGTTCTCCAGGAATCCGCGTAAAGCAGTGGCTTTCCATGCAAACAGCGGCGAGGTATAGGTATTGGAAATGCCTGCGTTCCGTGCCGCCTCAATGCCGTGATCCAACGCCTGAACAGCATCTTCAAATCTCCCTTCCGAAATGAAATGAACTCCCTGTGCTAAAAGCACATGAGCCTGTCCCTGCACATCTGCGCGAGGGCGATCCAGTTCGCACTGCAGGATTTTTTGAGGAACGTCTCCATTGGTCGCACGCGCCCAGACTTCGATAATATTTCCGCAAACCTGATAGTCACCAACGACCAGGCCGGATTCGTACGCTTCCCGTGCAAGATGTGCGGCTTCCGTGAATCGGCCAAGACGGTACAGCGACGCTGCAACCTGATACTGAGCAATGTGCTTCTCCCAGTAATCGCCAGCCCGCTCCAGAATGCGCACACTGCGGCGACCGACATCCACACATTCTTCAAACTGTGCGGCCGAATACAGCGCAATTGCCAGACAGTGCAACGATTGCCCCTGCCCCCAGATATCATTCTGTTCGGTCCGGATCTGCAGTGACCGACGACCGTAGGAGATCCCGCGCCGACTGAGAGGAATCAGACTCATCGCCGGAGCATGTTCCGAATACGCCTGCGCCAGTTCAGCGGTTGGCTTATGGCGTTCAGAGAGATTCATGCCGCGAAAGTGGATATGCAGTACATCCAGCTTGCTTCGAACGAACCAATAGGCATATGCCAGTCGGCTGTGCAGTCGCCAGATCAGGCGATCATTGGCTGAGGGTTCTGTCGCTATCCGGCCCACGAACCAACCGGGCCACAGCGAATGTAATGTCTGCACTGCGATTTCACGAACTGTAGCAAGTGGCAACATCCATGCATTAGGCAGTGATCCTCCCAGACTGCATAACGCGGACTCCCACAGCTCAATCGCCCGATCTTTGCGATCTTCTTTGAACGCCAGCTCGCCCAGTTTCAGTGTCACCTGTGCCCGCAGTGTCTCTGAATCCGCACACTTGATGGCACGTTCGAAAAGCGGCTCGGCGTCCTTATAGCGTCCACTCAGCATCAGCACATCGCCGAGCCCATACAAAACTTTGAATGCCGGCTCTTCGAACCGCATGGCAAAGCTTTTCATCGCAATCCGGTACTGCAGCTCGGCAGACTCCAGCGCATGACTCGATCTCGCCAATTCGGCCGCTTCGATCGCATAATCCCGTGCAAGGTCGGAACGCCCGGATGCATCATGATGAAATGCAATATCGAAGACGCTCTGCGGCTCAAAGCGGCTGAGGTAGACAGCGGCTCTGCGATGAATCAATTTCCGGCGATCCGGAGTCAGAGTCTGCAGAACCGCATCACGAATCTGATCATGCATGAAGGAACAAATGCTTCCGGATGCCCGCTCCCAGATCAGACAGTTTCTGCGTGGTTCAATCAACAGTTCCAGTACACGTTCCGGAGGAATTCTGGCAAGATCCGCCGCCATCTCGATCGAGAAATCTTTTCCGAGGACCGCACCAACACCCAGGAGATCCTGTGATTCGTTTGACAGGCGAAAAAGTCGCTGTTTCAGTACCTCGGCAGCTTCGCCCGACATTTGCAGATTCTTAAGCTGTCGCTCATCAACCTGCCAGCCGGAGGCGGATGGAGTCAACACGCCACCTTCCACCAGTCCACGCAGAACGGCTGACGCCATGAAAGGATTCCCGGCCGACATCTCCCAGACGGTCGTCAGAATCTGGGCAGGCAGGCCTCCTGTCATTGACCCCAGAAGCCGGTCATGGTCCGCCCGAACCAATGGGTCAAGACTGAGTTTTGTGGCGCACTTGAGATTGTCCCTCAGTCGTTCTGCCGTGGTATCGGCAGGACGCATTCCGACGATCAACAGCGTAGGTCTGGAATTCGTCAGGTGCCAGCATTCAAGCATCGTCAATGTGAGGTCATCAGCCCAGTGCATATCATCCAGAAGAAGAAGAACGGGTCTTTCTGTCGTTCCAAGCGCTCGAAAAAATGTTGCCAGTGCAATCGCAATGCGTCGGTCAGAGAGATCATGCGTGCGTTCGACGGAAACATGCAGCGCAAGCTCCTTGACCAGTTCCGGAACGACTGTCGCCAGTTCTCGCGCAAATTCTCTCAATTCGGATTGCAGGTGAGTTCTGAGTGTTTCGTCCTGACGGATCACCGCGATGCACTGCGATAGTATTTCTCTGAGTGACGCAAGCGGAGAAAGTCCAGTCTGATTCTGTCCCTGGGCGCGAAATACCCGAAAGCCATGTGACACGGCAATGCGTGAAACTTCAAGCAGCAGCCTTGACTTTCCCAGCCCGGAGGCCGCTGTGACCAGAACGGTGCGACTGTTGCCCTGCGCCACAGATTCCAGTTCAGACTTGAGCAATGCCATATCGCGGGATCTTCCGACGAACGCCGGTTCGATCAGAGTTTCCCGACGATCCATCGTCCCGAGGACCAGGCATTGGGGATATTCCGCCCCCAGCACAGTCTCAATCTGTCGCAGGTCATACAGAACTCCGGCGGCAGACTGGTAACGGTCGCGCGGATGCTTCTGCAACAACCTCAGTACAATGTCGCTGACATGTCTCGGAATCAGCGGGTTGATTGACGTCAGATCGGGTATCGGTGACGTCATATGATGAAACACAAGATCTCCGAGATTGTCAGCCGTAAACGGCACTTGCCCGGTCAGACACTCGAAGAGCAGAATTCCCAGCGAATACAGGTCTGATGAGGCACGCACATCCTCGTCGAGTGCGCCCAGCGCTTCAGGCGATGCGTACGCCGCGACTTCCATCGCCACTGAAGCATTTTGCAGTCCCTGCAGCATCATCAGTGGACCATAACCTCCGATAAAAGCTCGTGTGTTTCCTGCAGATTCCTCGACGATGATTTCGCGTGGCAGAAGGCAACGACGAATAAGACCGTGCCGATGAAGATCCTCCAGTGCGATCAGGATATGTTCAGCGATACTCAGCGTCCTGGTGACGGAAAGTTGTGATGCTGCAATCTGATCGGCCAGCGTCGCACCCGGTTTCCATGGACATATGATGCGACAGCTGTCGTCGTTGAATTCAAAGTCCAG
Organism: Candidatus Kuenenia sp.; assembly: GCA_043754375.1. Lineage (GTDB taxonomy): Bacteria > Planctomycetota > Planctomycetia > Planctomycetales > Planctomycetaceae > SXXK01. Next base: position 5,780 of record JAYUVA010000044.1, read on the forward strand.
CGGAACTGTCATCCTGTCTAACGATAATAGCGCCAGTCGAGCTGTTTCATACTCCAGACGCATCCGAACTGCCGGTGGCGTATCGGAACTGAATGACACCTCATGGATCATGATCTTCTCGCCGGCATCATTTGCAGCAATGATTGAACGGCAAACATCGTCCTCGGTGATGACAGAGCACAAATGGTATTGTGACCAGGATTTCTGACTGTGTTTTAGCAATGGAATCCCCTTCACGGACTGGCGCGATGTGGCGGGTGATCAAACTCCGACTCTGCGGAGCGCTACGGCCTGAATCAATCTGTATCCGCTGATTCGATCTGCACCCGAATGATGTCATCCCGCCGCTCCGAGAATGCATCCAGGACACGTGGATCGAACTGCGTGCCTCGACCTTCTTCCATGATGGTGAAACACTTCTGCAACGGAAACGGGGGCTTGTATGGCCTCTTACTGCTCAATGCGTCATACACGTCCGCGACGGCGGTGATTCGTCCTTCCAAAGGAATGTCGTCTCCAGCCAATCCTAATGGATATCCGTTTCCATCCCATCGTTCATGATGCGTCAGCGCGATGCGACGAGCCATTTCAAGAATTGGGGAGGAACTTGCATCCATGATACGAGCACCTATGTCAGTATGCTTTCGAAGCAGCATCGATTCTGAGTCTGGAAGCTGCTGTACAATTTTCCTGCCATATCCACAGTGCTTCTGCATCATTTCGTACTCTTCCGGAGTCAGCTTTCCCGGCTTGAGCAGGATGGTGTCAGTGATGCCGATCTTGCCAACGTCATGCAACTGGGCCGCTGGCTCAAGAATGTCCAGTTCCCGCTGTGAGAATCCCAGTTGCTCAGCAATCAATCGCGCATATCGTCCCACCCGGATAATGTGCTGTCCGGTGTCGTCATCCCGAAATTCAGCAGCACGCGCCAGACAATGAATTACGTCGAGCCGCGATGCCTCCAGTTCCGCAGTCCGTCGTTGCACCGCCGCCTCAAGGTCCTCTGAGTGTCGGTAGAGTTGATCCTGATAAGCCTTGACCTTCAGCACATTGCCGAGTCTGGCCAGCAGTTCTTCGCCATGCACAGGCTTTTGCAGCAGGTCCGTCGCGCCCGCCTTCAACGCAATGAGTTTTGTTTCAGGGTCCGAACTGCCTGTCAGGATCAAAACTGGTGTCCGGCACAGCGCTTCATCAGAACGAATGGCAGCAAGGATCTCCAGCCCGTTGATTTCCGGCATATGAATATCCAGCAACACAACGTCCGGACGGTTGATCCCGATTAATGGCAGCGCCTGACCAGCGTGATCGGTGGATATCAGATTTCGATAGCCACCGATTTCCAGATATCGCCCTACGACCTCTATATTGAGCTGTTCGTCATCAACGATCAGAATGCAGGATTGCTTGATGTCGCGTTCGTCCAGACTACGGGGCGTGGAAGCGTCTGACGTCCGCGAGGAGGCCCGTGAGTCCGGTTTAGTTGCCGTAAGCATGATGCTTTTCTTAATCTGGGGAGTTGAAAAGGGCTGTTTTCTTCAGCTCTCTGCGCTGGAATGTCGTTCAGCATGGTTCCGCTGAACGAAATCCCGAGTCCGATTTGAATCAAATTCAAACGTCTTGTTCAAAAAAACATACGCCTGGAAAGAATGAGGGCTGCGTTTTGTCGACAAGATTTGCTGCGACTCGACATCTGGAGCATCTGGTACAGATCATGCCGGTGGCAATGGCTGCGTATTCCCGTCTATTGGGGGGATCTCCCGTTGGGGAAATACCAGCCTTTGCGACATCACGACGTTCCTATTTACCCAAAACCATCCAGCTATACATTTTTTGGCGCTTTTGCGGATCTTTTGACATCGTGGATTCGTGTCTTCGCGCAGATGGCTACCTTCAGTCTTGAGGCAAACATTGGTTTTTCGGTAAAAATGTCGAGAACGATCGACCGCAATTTGAACTCACATCAGGCAAGGATGCCATGATTTCACACATTCGAAGCTCACCTGGACGGACATTGAATTGGACGACGACTGCGGCCGCTGCTGCTGTCGCGGTCATGACAGGTCAGTTGTGCGCGACCTGGATGAATCTCTGCGGCACATCGCCGGATTCATTGGTAGCGCTCGCGCTTGGGTTTGCTGCCGGCGTAATTCTGCCAGGCTGGATCGGTGATCCCTTTCCCCGGCATCCGACCGGTCGACGACGACTTGCAGCGTTTCTGTTTGCGCTGCCTATGATTGCGTTGAGTTGGCTGACTCCGACCTTGTTGAATGCCACATTACTCGCGGGTTGCGAAACGGTTGGCTCAGCATGGCCGGTTTCATCGATGCTGACGATGCTCTTCCCGGCACTGTTTGTGGCGTTGGTCACCACTGCTGCAGGAATATTCTTCAGAGCGGCCGGGTCACAACCCGACACGCAGTGGATCAATACTGCGCTAGCAGGTGCTCCGGGCATTATTGTGTTGCTGATTCCCATCTGGCTGGGGATGTCCACGCTTCCGCTGGCTGGGTTGGCCACACTGATGGTCGGACTGGCATTGGCCACACAATTCGTGACACACACAACCGATCAAATCCCGGGCCATCGACAGATTCCCGAAGCCTCGACCGATTCAGCACAGACCATGCTGGACCGGTCCGCTGTTGCAATTTCGATTGCGGCAGTCGGAATTCTGATCGTCGCGATCACAGAAATTCTGTGTCGCCTGATGCCCGGTAGCCTGCCGGTATTGATCCAGGCCGTTTGCATCACGGCACTGGGGCTGACCGTTTTGTCACGGCCGCTGACGATGAAACTTCTGACGACATCCGCGATGCAGTTTCTTGCGATTCTGACACTGGCCCTGTTACCGGTACTCTTCATGCCGCTGGCGGACTTAAATCTTGCAATTAACACTGGCAGTCTGTCGGCGTTTTCTGTGCTGATGTTACGTTCTGTACAATGCGCGGTTTTCGCAACAGCAGCGTTTGTGCCAGTCGTCTGCATTCTGCAGAAAACCCCGCCATCGCTCCGGTCTCGTCCGACAATTCTGCCCTTCGTTGTCGGCATCGTGTCGGCGTTGGCTGCCGTTTCGAAGGGCGTCTCACCGATCGTG
>JAYUVA010000045.1:0-2654 GCA_043754375.1 Candidatus Kuenenia sp.
ACCACCTCAGCCATGTCCGCCGAAAGGTTCGGAGCAGCGATGAGGAGTGCGCGTTGCAACCAGAGATCATCGAGACAACCCGGGACGGATTTCAGGACCGCCGATTTTGCTTCGGCAGTGGTACCGTCGAGCGACAAGAGTGCCTGCATCCGGACTTCGCCATCCGTATCATGGCACAACATGTTGGCGACGTGTTGCAGTTCTTTGTTGTCCGGGCCGTGCGTGCGAATCAGCTTCGCAGCATCGCGGCGCACGGTAGCGTCGAGATCCTGAGAAGCGATCACAAGGTCGGCTGGCCGCAGCAGTTCCAGCCCATCCAGCGTCCATAATGCATGAAGCCGGGCGAAACCGCTCGCCTGAACATTATCCAATAACGCCCTCAAGGCAGCTTCTGCATCCACGAGATGATTTTCGACAATCCGACGTTGCCCCAGCATCCGCCTCCAGCCGTTTCCGTCCTGCAGCAACCGGACAAGTTCGTCTGAAGAAACCGGAGGCAAAAACGGGACCACTGACGTTGCATCTTCCCGCACGATCCGCCACACACGGCCACGATCTTCGCCGGCGCGCCAATCCATCTTTGCCGCAACATCGTCAGGCACAAACTTCGGATGCTCCACCCACAGCCGATACATGTCCGCAACATACAGCGCACCGTCGGGGCCTGTTGCCAGACTGGCGGGACGGAACCAGGTATCGGTCGATGCGAGAAAATCCGCCGTCTCCCGAGCCCGTCGAGCAGTGACCGTGCCGCCTTTTTGTTCGATGACCGATCGCGTGATCAGGTGGCCAACTGGTTCGCAGACAAACACGCTGCGATCAGATTCTTCACCGAACTGGCCACCTCGGTACGCCGTCACGCCGCAAGCCGACGTGTGAGTTCCTGCGTGCGACAGATAGTTGCTCTTCATCGTGACCAGCGGAAACACCTGCGTCTTTTCGCCGGACGGGCCGACATCGGTGTGCCCCACAGATACACCCGCAAAAGGATTGCGGTGAACAAGGTCCAGCGAAAATACGTCGGTCATAATCGGATTTCGATTTGAACTGAAAAATCGATGCCCGAAGTTGTCGATCGTGTTCCCAAACTGCCCTGCGCCCGAGATGGCCTCAAACTGCATCGTGTCCGGATGGAATCGAAAATCGACGCGTGGGATGTCGATCGCTTCCGTCACTTCGAATCCCGGTCGCCGGCATTGAACTTTACCGTGTCCGTACGTCAGATAGATCCAGTTGTCGAATCCCCACCGCGGACAGCCAATCTGCATTTGTGGATGAGCCGGCGTAAATCCATCGAACCAGATCTCACGGACATCGGCAACGTTGTCACCATCAGTGTCGCACAGATACATGATCTGAGTCTCGGTGCAGGCGAGAATGCCATCGCGGAACGCCATCAGGCTGTGACAGAACTTAAGGTGATCGGCAAACACCGTGCGTTTGTCCATGCGACAGTCGCCATCAACATCTTCCAGCAGCACGACCTGCGAAAGCGGCTCGGCATCAGGATCTTTCGGGCCGATCGGGTAATCCGTGTACTCTGCGACAAACATGCGTCCCAGGTGATCAAAGTCGAGCGCCACAGGATCTGTGATGATCGGTTCAGCCGCGACGATTTCAATTCGGTAACCAGGTTCGATCTGAAAGCATGCCAGGGATTCATCTGGCGACTTCGGCGGTTCCGTGGGCTGATCGATCCAGTGCCGCCCACCTTGCTGGCGCTCGATCGACTTGATGAGGTCGCCACTGTCCGCTGGCGGCTGCTGCAGAAACGTGAAGAGAATCATAAATGTCGAAACAATCATCGGAGCGCTCCGAAGGGACATCGTCAGAAAGGGTTTGGCGGGGACGGGCCTCGCCTGAATCATACCTGGCACGTGAAGCAATGAAAAGTTGCGACAAAATGTGCCGTGATGCCTCAAATTTTATCATGCACGTGCAGGATTTATAACGCACGCGGCTAAGGATGGCATGTGCTAGCGGGTTGCTGCCTTAATCGTTTACGGCTATTCCGCGAGCCGTCGCCTCCGGCTCGGCGGTAAACAAAGATGCGAAATCGGGGACTAAATCAACAGCCCGCTAGCGATTTACCGCTCACAAAACCTCAAATCTGACCGCGCGGAGTATGGTTTAACCGCGTGGGCAACGCCACGGACAGCAGATAGAAACGCTCCGCGAACATGTCGCTTTTCAGGTCTTCAAAAACGTGTCACTCATGGCCGCGTGAGGTATAGCCGAGCCAATGCGACCACGCATCGCCCCAAGGAAGCACGACCTTCGCTTTCATCTGGACCGGATTTTCTGGTTCCGAATTTGGCGGATGCCGCATCCCGGTCCGATTTTAAGACACATTTAGCACGTCAAGGCGCTTGAATCAAATGTGAACGGTTGACAGAATTCCAGTCCTCTGTCAGATGCGTTCGATCGACAGCAACGGTATTCTGGGGGGACTGATGCAGATACAAATGGTGTTTTGGCCGTTTTTTCGAAGTCCGCGGGGCGGGCGTACCTGAGAATCTGCTTCACCGTTGGCGAGAGTCTTGTTTTTACATTCTGAGAAGTCCGAGGGCTGCAATGAAGTTTCTTGAAGGACATACGGTCGGCATCGACCTGGGCACAACCTACAGCGCAATCGCGATGCTGGATCATGACGG
>JAYUVA010000046.1:0-2942 GCA_043754375.1 Candidatus Kuenenia sp.
GGTTTGCAGACTGGCGACGTGGTGCTGGAATTCGACGGGAAGGCGATCTGCCGGCCAGGCGATCTGCAGGGACGCGTTGAACGAGCGTCCCTAAATGAGGCTCACAAGGTTGTTGTCATTCGAGATGGAAAAACAATGACGATCGAAGTGCGTGTTGAGGCGATGCCGACGAACCTGTCCGTTGAGGAACCCGTGAAAACTGAAACTCCGGCTCTGACCGAGTTCAACGGTCTTGGGCTTGAGTTGTCGGACCTGACCGATGATGTCGCAGCTCAGCTCGGGATGGAAAACGTCACCGGGCTGGTGATTACCGGAGTCCAGGCTGGCAGTCCCGCAGACACTGCCGGTCTGAAAGGAGGTATGATCATCAGCAAAGTCGGTCCGACAGCAGTCAAGTCGCTGGCCGATTTCACTGCAGCGATGAAGGAGGTCAGCCTGAAAGACGGGGTTCTGCTGTTGGTGCGAGTCGGTGAGGCGTCACGGTTTGTCGTGATTATGGACTGACGACCAGAAGCCCTCGCCGCAGGTTCCCCTGCCCCGCAGGTCAGCGTTGAGTGATACTCCGCGCGGGTCATCAGTGAGACAATTGGCGAGCGGCATGCGTCAGCTTGCCGGTACAAAAACGAGGTACCGGAGGGCTCACGCCGCTCCGCGCGCCGGACTTATTTCCGGCCGCGCGGAGTCTTAGTGAGTTCGAGACGCCCGGTTCTTAAACAAGACCGGGCGTTTGACTTTGCAGTCCACAGCCGGAACGGACGGAGCGAACCAACTGATAATGATTGACTTCATCGAGAACATCTTCAGCCAGGATTGGGTTCTCGTGGCACCCCGGAATGTTTCTCGATACCCTTCGTGACGAAGAACCCCTGACACACATGCTTCCGCTATTCCAAATTCTGTAAGCCACTTCATGTTGGAACTCCGCAATCCACACAGTATTAAAGCCGCGCTCGAAGTGCGACCGAAAGCCGTGAAACTCGTACGTGTCCATTCTGAGAATCCTGGCGAACCGTGGGATTCTGTGGTGAAGCTCGCACAGGAAAACGGCGTTGAGGTTCTTGTCGGCGCGCCGGAGCAGCGCGATCACCGGGGCCAGAAAGGCGGCCAGAAAGGCGGCCAGAAAGGCGGACGCGAAACAGAACGCACGGGAGCCGGTTCAGCGACGGTCGAACCACCGTCGCCGATTCCACTGGAATTCCTCTGGAATACCGATGAGGCATCCACTGGATTGTGGCTCGCGCTCGATCAGGTCCAGGATCCTCAGAATCTTGGCGCGATTTTCCGCCTCGCAGGATTCTTCGGAGTCCGCGGCATCGTGCTCACCAAAGATCGCAGTGCTTCGGTCAATGCCACCGTGTGTGATGTGTCTGCCGGGGGGGCCGAACACGTTCCGTTCGCTGTCATTGCAAATCTGGCGCAGGCGATGGAGAAGGCGCAGCAGAATCAGATCTGGGTTTTGGGAACCTGTGAACGAGCCGACACCACAATTTATTCCGTGCAGCGAGATCGCAATTGGATGCTGGTGCTGGGCAATGAGGGTTCCGGCCTGCGGCGCCTGACGCGCGAACGATGCGATCAACTGGCTTCACTGCCTCCGCTGGGCCCGGTCCCGTCGCTCAATGTCGCCACTGCAGCAGCCGCATGCCTTGCCATTCTGACGGCGCGTACGAACTGAATGGACAACAAGTCATGGAACTTCGCGCATTCGCAGAACAAGTTCTGTACTCAGATGAACTGATCCTCAAAATCACGCGGATCACGGAATCGCTGACTGATAAATCTCCTGGCGCTGCGGTTCGAGTCACCCAACCGACACGGCCCGCAAATCTGCAGTTTGCCGAGCGCAAGACGGCTCCGGCAATGCCCAAAGCAGAATCATTGAAGGACGTCAGGAAGCGTGCCATCGCACACCATGTCATGGCCAATCACGAATTGCAGGCTCTGGAAATCATGGCGATGGTGCTGCTGGCATTTCCGGATGCTCCGGCAGATTTTCGCACAGGACTTGCGGATGTGATGTTCGACGAGCAGCGGCATACGCGAATGCATGTCCAGCGCTGCGAAGAACTTGGAATCCGTTTTGGCGACTATCCGGTCAACGGATGGATCTGGAAGAAAGCTCGCGACTACAGCACCACGCTCGAGTACGTGGCTGGCCTGCCGTTGGTGTTTGAAGGTGCGAATCTTGATCACACAGCGGAATTTGAACAGTACTTCCGTGCCGCCGGTGATCGCCGCAGTGCCGCTGTCATGCGGGCCATTCATAAAGACGAAATTCGACATGTCGAATTCGGCCTGAACTGGCTGCGGCAGCTCAAACCCGCCGGAGTTTCCGACTGGGACGCATGGACCGGCGCGCTCCACTGGCCTATCCGCCCGTCCAGGGCCCGCGGCGATCTGTTCCAGCGCGACGCCCGTCTGCAGGCCGGATTGACGCCGGAATTCATCGACCGGCTGGAAGCCTTTGATGAAACCGGTTCCTAAACCCGGATTATTCATCAGCCGCTGAGCGTTAGCTCACGGTTTGCTACGCTGCGGCAGAACCGGACGCTAATGCGTGGCGGCTGATTTTGCGCGGTGTTTTTGGCAAGATAGCCGTAACTCCTTTTCCATAGATGCGTTACGAAGAGCGTCTGGCGATACATGAATAATCCGGGTTAAACGAATGTGCCATCCTCAACCTTGAGTCCACAATGCGTCCACGAGGACGGCAAAAAGTTCGATCTCAACAGGAATCGTCAATCAAAGACGCCTGCCAATGTCTCGGACATGAATGTCCAAGCTAGTGCGCGTCCTGAAATGAGGTTTGGATTTTGAAACGCTGGTAACAGAACTCCCCTAGGCCTTAAACAAGCGACCTCCTCACTGCTTTTCGGGGTCAAAAATCGCGCAGCGGCGACCGGAAACGAGCGGGTCGCCGGGGTGACTTTGAGTTAGGAGCG
>JAYUVA010000047.1:0-2950 GCA_043754375.1 Candidatus Kuenenia sp.
CGTGCATGCTGTTTCGAGGCGCGCTTCAGATTGTTTGACCCTGAATTCTGTTGATCAGCATTTCCACAACCTGTGCGATCGTGAGGTCGGATGTGTCCACGACCACAGCATTTCTGGCAGGCTTCATGGGTGCATGCACACGGGTTTCGTCGCGTTCGTCACGTGTGTGCAACTGATCCATGACGACGGAAATTGGCAGATTGGCGCCTTCATAAGACAACTCGCGCTGTCGTCTCCGAGCTCTGGCCTCGAGGTTGGCTTTGACGAAGAATTTGTGTTCGGCATCGGGAAACACCACGGTCCCCTGGTCGCGGCCTTCCGTCACCATGCATCCGCGTCTGCCAATGTCGCGTTGCAGTTCAACCAATCGTTCGCGGACGACCGGGTTCGCTGCGACAATCGAGGAAATCGCTGTCACTTCCGGCTTGCGGATTTCCGACGTCACGTCCAGTTGATTCAGCAGCAGGCGATCCTTCTCGAACGAAATCGTGACGCCACAAGCAATCTGCGCGACCGCTGAAAGATCGTTTTCATCTGCCGCCGCATTCAGCACCGCCAGGGCAACGGCACGATACATCGCGCCAGTGTCGAGGAAGCGAATGTTGAGCCGTTCAGCGAGCAACCGGGCCACGGTGCTTTTGCCGGAGCCCGCCGGTCCGTCAATCGTGATGATCATTTTTCAGTTTTACCCTGGAGGACAAGCAGCACTTCCGTGATTTGATACGCATTCAGTTGCACGACAATTCCCTGATCCGTAATTTCAGCAACTGTTTTTTGTGAACGGTCGGCATTCACCACGAACGCTGCCGTTGGTCGATGGGCTGTACGGATCAGACACTTCGCTGATGTTCCTTCGGTTTCGGTCAGCAGCAGAGACAACTCTTCGCCCGAATCGTCGGATGCCGGGCGCACTGCCGAATGAACCAATTCCACGTTTCGAGCGGAAAGTCCGAGTATCCAACCACTCGACATCGACATCGGTGCGCTGCCGGCTGTCTGAGTCACAATCGCCGGTGTCATGGCATCGATTGCCGTTCGCAATGGGAATGATTGATCAAAATCGATTGTAAACTGAAATTCCCGAGCCGGCTCACTCTCGACAATCAGCAGACTGTCAAACATTCGCGGACCTGATCGGCGATGATAGGGACGACCGTGCGTGGCAATGACGAAGCGATGGTCCGGATCGCTGACTTCCACGTAGTCCGGCGATTCAAATCGCTCTGAACGAAAACCCGCGGCATGCCCCATGACGCTGCGTGTCACGGAGGCGGCTTCGTTGTCCCATGCGAAGCGGCAGCCAAAGTAGGTCAGCCAGGGGTTTCCCTTGACGCGCGTCACAAGTCGATCAAATATCAAAGTGACATGAATTCTGGGTTGGGCTCGATCGATCGATGTGATCTGACGCACGATGGCCAGTGTTGAACCGTCGGTGGGCGATCGCAGCTCAGCGGTGGTTTCGATCGCTGCAAACACGGTGCCAGCGTGGAGAATCCGGTGCTCAGTCAGATGGGTCGTTGAATATGCTGATTTACGAACTTCGTCGCTCCCATCGCCCGGCAGCGTCTGTTCGCGTTCGTACCGAAAGCAGGTCTGCTGGCTCAGGCGATTCCCGCGTTGCTGATGATATGTCACCGCCGCGATGCCGCCGGTACGGTCGCTGAGCGTGACCTCGAAGTGCCGATTCCGAAGCGTCAGTGATTCGGCAAGCGGTGGTTCACGAGGAATCTGTCCGAGCAGCGATTGTGGCGTCTGACTGGATCCGAATTCGACGATCCACGCAAATCCTCCGGGAGGCAACCTGACCAGCAGCCGTTCTTCGTTGTTGTTGGTGCGCTCCGAAAGCTCAATCATGTTCGAAGCCGCCGGACGTTTCCACGAAGCCGGCCATGCCACATCGACACTGCGACCAAACGGAATGGTGTTGGTAATGAACAGACCTCGGATGTCAGCAGATTGCTGTGGAATTCGTGAACGGAGGGCAGATGTCAGTTTGTCAGAGATGGCGATGAGTTGAGTGTTAATGGATGCAGATGCGGAATTCAAAGCAGCATCCTTCGCGGATAACATCGTTGCCGTGTCGACATGTTGCAGCTCAAGTTCGGCAAGTTCCGATTCGATCTTCGTGAATTGCGCATTGATGACGTCAACCTCTGCATCAGCCTTTACCAGCCGAGTCATTGCGAACAGCGTGCGGAGTGATTCCAGTTGCTGCTGCAGTTGCCGTAACTGCGCCGGGCCGGATACGGGAGCTTCGGTTTTGAGCACAGACGATTGAATCAGATACGGCGCGAGGTATTCCGAGTGCTGATAGCGTTCGGTCATGCGGCTGCCGTTGCAGTGATGTACCAACGCATCCATCGTGGTAAATTCACCAAGCACCGGCGCGTAGCCGGCAGCGACGTGCAGATCATGCAGCCATGGCGTTTTTAGTGCAGGCAAACGGGCAAGAAACAGCGCAGCGGTGTTATCGTCCTGCATGCTTTCGTTGTAGCGATCGGCAAATCGCAGAAATCCGGCGGCACTGTCGATGGCCAGCGGGATTCGTGAGGCGGCGGGAATCTGCGAGCCGTCTGGAGCCTGCCATTCAAACTGACTGCGTTCTTTGTCGGGATAAAGTCCGTCGTCAAGTGCAATATGCAGGGCGGATTCAAAACCAAAGTACGTCAGCAGTGATGGAAAAGAAGCGGTCATGCCATAGCGACGACGAGCCCAGTGGCGAGGCGGAGCACCCACGATGTCGCTGTACGTCCGGCGGCAGCGTTCGATATCTGTCAATGTCGCTGCCATAGAACCCAGCGAAGGGCGAATCTCTGCGTCATGGCCGGTGAGCAGAGTCAGTGTACCATCGATGATCGCCTGCTTCAGTTGTGTTGCGAGTGTTGCATCTTTCTGAACCCATGTCGCAAGATCACGTCCGGTTGCGAACAGATTCAGTCGCGTCGCAGGT
>JAYUVA010000048.1:0-6930 GCA_043754375.1 Candidatus Kuenenia sp.
CGACTCCTTCGAAAACAATTCCGCGTCAATTCCGGAAGCGTCAAATTCCGCAAGATGCTGTTTGGAAAGCCCCTCGTTCGGAGTCAACAGAATGATCCGGTTCAGGCCTTTCTGCTTGCCATGCAAACGAAGGTAGTGCTGATACTGAAGAATGTTGACGTGCATCAGAAGGGTCTTGCCGCTGCCGGTTGCATTCCAGAACGCCAGTTTTCTGAGTTCATCCGAAACGTAGAGTGGAAGTTGCTCTTTATCCGTTTTCCCATCGTTGAATTTGAGGACGTACAGATTCAAGTCCGTCAGCATTCTTTCCGGGTCACGGAAGAAACGGTCAAGGTAGACCTCCGTAAACAACAGCGACAGATACTGAAAGTACTTCCATTGCAGCGGTACTGCCCGCTTGTCACTCAAAGCCATTGAGTGCCTGACGATGTTCTGGTCGTAGCCCAGCAGGGCGTCGCAGGGAAACTCCGGGTACTGCCAGAATGTGGTCATCAGCGTGTAGAACTTGTGGACGTTGTTTTCATCCAATCCTTCCGCATCCAGCCGTTTCAGGGGTTCTGCCAATTGGTGGAAACTCTGAACACCGAACAGCGACAGCATCCACTGGTTCAGGACGAGCTTTTGATCGAACTTCAGCGCAGGAATCTCATTCGATTTAGTTCGCTTCTTGGCCATGCTTACCCTTGGCCTCCGGCAGGTCGTCTGACGGTGACGCAAAACTTGTTGCCATCGCGGTCATCCAGAAAGTCGATTTCCGGGTATTCCTTCAACGCTCTCAAGACACCCGTTCCGAGTCCACGATACGGCAAAACCCAAGTCGCATAGGAGGCGAGGATCGGATTCCTCATGTTCGAGTTACCGCTCTTGATGTTTTCAATCGTCAGGTTGTTTGGCAGATGCCCCGGACTGATAATCTCCACCCGGTCGTTGAAGATAAAAATCCGGATCGGAGCCGACACAAAGAAGTCTCTGTGAATCAGGGCATTCGCCAGCAGTTCTTCAAAGACAAGCTGCGGGACTTCCAACTGCCCTTGAGCGTTCACTCCATGATTCTGCTGGCTCCGATGCAGGTTTCGAGTGATGAACGCCAACCCGTCCTGAAACTGGCTTTCCAGGTTTCCAACGAAGTCCTGGCTGTCGAGATACTTGTCGGCATGAATGTCGTTGCCGGGAAATGCGATGGCCTTGACATGGAACGCGGGGACAAGCGGTTGCGGCTGCTTTGCGAACAACAACGCTCCCGCCACCGTGAGCGAGTCATCTCGCAACAAACGCATACTCGTCAGGATATGAGTCAGCGAGACTTCCTGCTCATCCAGTTTAGAGCCAAACCGCTTCTCAAAAAACGTCTCAAAGTAGTCGCGGTTGATATCGGCGACAGTCGCACCTGGGATGGGAAGGTCGTCACCATGAACCAATTGCGCGGACTGAAACATCCGCTGCATTTCTTCGCGTGACGTGACTCGCCGCTTGTCACTGCCGCTTTTGAACCAGATCGAGCCGATATTGTCCATGTATGGCTTACTGAGGCCATCAGGAACAGAGATGACGACAACGACGCCATTGTGGACGAGCACGTTCTCGGTGAGCGGGTTGATTGGGGGACGCACCGAGTTACTTGCGGCATTGGCAATCAGTTGATTCAGCCGCGACACACTGGACGCATCGTGAGCCTTGATTGTCCCGTCATCTGAAACGCCAACGAAAATCTGCCCGCCGCCAGAGTTGGCGAATGCCACCATCTCCGCAGCAAGGGAGTTTGCATTCGTTGCGTCGGCCTTGAATTGATGGCGGCTGTCCTCGCCACGAGCGACAATTTCTAGTAATTCCGATGCTTCCATACCTGATAAATCTCCTTCCTAAGTCGAAACGCTTCGCTGCCCCCCTCCATAATTCTGACGATGGACTCTTGCAGTTGCGGACAATCAATGCTGCCCACTTCGGTCAGAATGTGTTCATCATCGAAGGCGCACGCAATCACTTGTTCAGAGTCCCCCAAAACAGGAATGTTCGGGTTGTGAGTGGCGAAAATGAATTGCGTATTGGGCTTCAGCTTGCGAACCAGCTTGATGACATCCTCGTAAATGGTCTGGTTGTCGAGATCGTCTTCCGGTTGGTCGATGATCACGATGTCATTGTCTCGCTGGCTCAGCACGAACAGGATCAACGCTGACGCCCGCTGTCCGAGCGAATGATTCTTGAGTTGCTTCCCGTGATACTTGATGGTGAATTTGTTGGGGACTTGCCAAGTCAGCAACGCCACGAGGTTGTCGCGGAAATACTGCTCGAAAGTGTCTGCGGAATTCCCGACGAGCTTCTTGGCCTTGTCGAGTTCCCGATAAATCGCCGCACCGTCCGCAAATTCGTTGGTCAACGACTCAAGCGTGGTTTCGCGTAGTTTGCTCCCTTTGAACAAGTCTTTCACGAACTTCAGAAACGCCGCTTTGTCGTCCTTGTAGCCGATGTCAATCTGCAATGCCGTTTCTTGCTGGTTGATTTTGTCCAACCGCTCCTTGATGAGTCGAAACTCCTCATGCCACTGCGAATTGAGGTTCGCCAAATCTGACGAGAGTTGAGTTTGAAGTGTTGACTGCTGATCCTTCTCTTTGACGATGGCAGCGAGAATCTGCCTGGCATTCTCAATTGTCTTGCGGAGCTTCAGGAATTCATCGGGTTCGATTGCAGTGGCACCGCTCGACTTCAATTCTTCGGACAGTTTTCTGGCCACCTCGGCGAATTCTTCCTTCAATGCGCTCTTCAGTCCGTCGAACTCTCTGGCCTTCGATCTCAACTGAAGCGAGGAAGCCTTGCCCGCTTCGGCCAGCTTCTGAATCTCGGCAAAGCCCTTGGCGATCTGTCCGAAGATCGGCAGAAACTCCGCGAAGAACTTTGGATTGCGTTTGGACTCATACTTCCCGCGAGTCGCAAACTCGTCTGCGAACTGAGCGATGAAGTCGTCGAGCGACTGGAGATATCCATCGACGAACTCGTTCAGACTGGTCGTGACACGGTTGTCCTGATCGAAGTCCACCTGCTTCTGCAACTTCTCCTCGACGCCGTGCTCTTTGAAGACTTTGAGCCGATGTTCGGCATCCAGCTTCTTTGCCTGAAACTCTTTCTCTCGTTCCGCCACATCGTTCAACTTCTGGAGTCGCCTGACTGTTTCGATGACCGCCTGCTTGCGGAGCGTGATTGCCTGCCGCACATCCACGAGGCTTTCGCCGACGAGTTTCTCAACCAGATCGTTCTCGAATCCTTGCCCCGTACTCAACAGGTCTTTCTGGCCGAAATACATCGGCTTGTGGATCACGGTTTCACGGATGCTGATCCCCGGCTGGATTGTGCCGCCGACATATACGTCAGGTTGTTCGCCGAGGATGCGGCGGACTTCATATTCGGCCCCGTGTCGGTCTCTCGCAAACAGTGTGACCTTGCCCCCGCTTCCGAGGGCATGTTTGACGGAGCCTTCCTTGTACCCGTCCCTATCGGCGTTTGCGGGGAGTTCGATTCCCAAGGCGTATCGAATGGACTCGATGATGGAGGACTTGCCGCTGCCGCGAATTCCGATCAACGAATTCAACTCCGGCGAGAAATGAATTGTTGTGTCATCCAGCTTCGTTCCCTCAAACTTGACGGCGGTAATGAACGAGTGCGACGGCACGGCCGGCTGTGGCTTGACGCGGTGTGCATGGTCGATAAGTGCGAACTTCACCGCTTCAAAGTTGAAGGCTCCGATCTTGATGTAAGTCTTCTGCTCGCCCTTGCCGATTTCGCTGATTGACTTGCAATCGCAGCCTTCCACTTCTGCGGGATAGCAATTCTTCATCTGTTCTTGAACGATTTTGCGGTCGTCGTGTGTCCGAACTTTTTGGAAACCAAGGCAGCGTTCTTTGAACGGCTCAAACTTCGCAAGCTCGGTTCGGCGGCCACCGTCGAGTTCCTTCCACAACCCGCTTCGGTCTTCAACGTGAGCAAAAACCAAGAAGTAGTCCTTGTCGAACTTGTTTAACTCCCGAATTGTTTCGTTGAGATCGTGATTCGACCTTCCGTTCTCGTTGTCATAGTTGGCCTTACCGGCGAACGTCACATCCAGAAAGTTTTGGATGTAGTTCTTGTTTTCCTGGTTTGTGATCCATTCGGGAGCGAAGACGACCAGCGTGTGAATGCCGTTGGCTCCATCCTTCACAGACAGTTCGACGCCGGGGAGCAGGAAGATTTCCTCTTTTTTGGCGGCTTTACTGAGTGCCTTGAACTCCTCGCGGTCAAACTTGTTGTGGTTCGCAATGACACCGACGCGAATCGCCGCCTGGTTCAACGCCGCGACATAGGCTTGCGTGAAGTCGTTGGCTTCGCCGTCATAGCGGAACTCTTTGTCCGCCTTGGTGTGCATGTGAAAGTCGGCACGGACCCAAGTCGATCCGTGAGCGAAAACGGCGGGTGTTGGTTGCGATTCGTTGCTCATGTTAAGCCCCCTCCGTGTCGAACATCAGCCGACCGAATTCTTCCTCGGTCAATCGCACCTTCCATGTCTGGTCCGCACGTCGAAGGTTTTCGAGGTTGTTGTCGCCGTTGACATAGAAGAGGTCGTAGACCTGCTCTTTGGTGTTGTAGTCCTGTTTGGCAAACCACTTGTCGAGAGCGTCGTTGTCGGTTTCGTCGAGGTCCCGCCAGAGGACAATCACTCGTTCGCCCGCTGGGTTCTTCCCTTCGACAACTCGAATGCCGCGGATCAAGTCGATGTGCTTGACAGTCAGCCCCAGGAGCCAGTTGAAGGTCTCGACCAAATCGACATTGACGAGCTGAGTCTCGCCGTTGCGCTCGACTCGAAGTTTGTACTGGTCGGGATTGCGGAACCCGTCGATATTCAAGAGTGATCTTGCCGAACCTACGCCCCCCCCCCCGGCTTTCCACGTCGAGCATGTATGAGAGGATGTACTGCTCACGCAGGTCGTCGTCAGCGTCCAGCAGACTCGATTTCTGTTGATTGCGCTTCAGTTCGAGGTTGTTGAGAGCGTCGTCGTACGACTCCAACTGAACAATGCGAAAGCTCCCTCCTCCCTTCCAACCAACTGCTATGCTGATTCCACGAGAATCGCCATTGATCGTGTTTTTAATTCGACGAAGCGGTTTCTCGGCGAAAAATGTTGCACATTCAACGGCGATCCACCGCCTGTTCATCTTTTGTGCGACTGCTGCGGTCGTTGCAGTACCAGCAAAGAAATCCAGTACAATGTCGCCCTCGGTCGTTGCGAGTTCAATCAGACGATGCAAAAGGGCCTCGGGCTTCTTTCCTTTAGGCAACTCGACCCCACCCTCATTGTGCAAATCGTTTGGAAGCACATCGACCCAAATGTCCGACGCTCGTTCCGCTGTCGCCCATCTGTCGCCAATCTGCATCATCTTGTCGAAGTAGAAAATCAGCTTTTTGCCATTTCGGAGGAAAGCATCGGGGAAGCCGTGTCGCCTGTATAACAACACGGTATCTCCTGCATCGACGGACTTCTGGACCCATGCTCTGAACTCTGCTCCGACGCCAACCAAATCAACAGTGACGGGTTGGCACACATACTTAGAATTGTCATAAACAAACTGGGTAAGACGAGACTCATATTCATCGCCGAGTTGAGTTCTAAGCTGCCGTTTCTCAACTCCAATTGCCTCAGAAACGGCATCCAGCACAGAGATGAACTCCCAGTTCGAAAGGTCGTCAGAGTCTCTGTTTCTTACGAAGGTGCTGTAACGCTCGTCCCTCTCTCGTTCCGCATAGACCGGGTTGCCCATCCAAGCACTCCTATCTTTGGCGTACATCAGCACGAACTCAGAAACGTTCACAACACCCGGATTGATGACTTTGTGCCCGGTGACGCTGGCGCGCTTTACCGTGATGACTGAAATCCGGTTGTCTCGGCCAAAGATTAAATCGAGCAAGTGCTGAAGCGTTCCGAGCTCCTGTTCACCAATTGAAACCATGATCGCACCGTCTTCTGTAAGTAGACGATGTGACAATTCGAGGCGGTCAAAGAGGCAGGCCGACCAACTTGAATGCTGGTAGTGGTCTTTATAAAGAAACTCATCCGATCCCGTGTTGTACGGTGGGTCAATGTAGATCGCCCTAATTGACGACGTGAACTGATTCAACAGCAATTCAAGTCCGTGAAAGTTGTCGCCGTTTACGAGGATTCGTGGTTGGGATTCGTACAGACCCTCAACTGACGCCACGAGTGCATGGCTGAAGCTCTTCGGGAAATGCGTCGTATCTACCACCAGCAGTGGCGTAGCTTCTAGGAATGCCGTAGTCAGCGGCGTTGCATATCCCGGCTGATTCAGGTCTTTCTCAATCTTGTCGATTCCGAACAGCCGCACCCATTCTTCCCGCTGGGCATCGTTGGCGGCGATCTCCGGATAAAGCTTCTCCGGCACGCGGTCGAGCGTGATGCAGTAGTTTGTCTCCACCACAAACTTCTTCTTGAGCCACAGCTTCTTCTGAAAATTCTCCAGTTGTTCGAGGAACTGGATGATCTTGTGGGCGATCTTGCGGATCACTTTGATCTTGCTGAGATACTGCTCGACTCGGGGCACCGTGTCGTGCTCGATGTCGTCGAGATGCATGACTTCGTTCTTGATATAGAAGTCGAGTTCGCGCCGCAGGAAACCGCCTAGGTCCTTGTGGATGAAATAGTCGAACGTGTTGCGCGCTGTGTACTGTGTGAGATGTTTCTCCAGCACGGTTCGTTTGGGGTTCGCTTTCGTTGGAGCGGACTTTGAAAGTTCCTCAGTCCATTCTTCCAGTCCCTTGGTGCCCAGTACTCGTGCAATCGCTTCCTGATTCAAAGCGTCCTGCTTTTTCTTCCCATCGTCTGGCCGATATTCAAACCGAATGAAGAGCTCACCGTTCTCCTCATAGATCGGATCTTCATTGCAGATGACAAA
>JAYUVA010000049.1:0-2531 GCA_043754375.1 Candidatus Kuenenia sp.
TCCGCTTTCCGTAGATTTGCGCTGCGGTCGAATTACCGATTTCAGCGAAATCGGGTTACTTCAGAATCTTCTGAACTGCGGGCAACAGTTCAGCGGCTTCCAGTGAGGTCGAAAGCACTTTCCCTTGCGCATCCACCAGCCAGACGGTCGGGCTTTGGGCAATTCCCCAGAAGCGGACGAGTGGACTGTTCCAGGATCGTTGCTCTCCCTGCGTGAAGAAGATCTGCTGGCCGGGGACCTTGTGATTTTCAAGATACGCATTCAGCGTCGCTTCGTCTTCATCCAGCGCGACGCCTACCATGCGCAGTTTCGATGAGGGCAACTCGGTACTGATCTGTGCCAGCACGGGCAGGAGACCCGCCGTGAAATCTGCGCTCTCCGAATCCCAGAAAAAGATGATCGTCGGAATTCCGCTGAAGTCATCGGATGATACGAAACCTCCATCAAGTGTCGGGCCGGAAAACTGCGACAGCATTTGTCCGGCCAGAGCCATACGACGGAGCGATGCTGTCGCTTCCTGACCCTGATCGGTCGTCGCGAATTTTTCAGCCAGGGCGGCGTAGCACAGCCGCGATTCTGTCAGCAGTCTGGTGGACAGTTCTCTGTCGGTGCTGGCGAGCGACTGCAGTTCACAACTTCGTGCCGCGCCAAACAGCAGACTGGCCGCGCGCGGAGCCTGCTCGGGAAATCGATCGGCGAATTCGCGAGCCCAGCGCGACAATGTTTCAAACCACACCGGCTGGGATTTTCCCACTAATCCGGCTTTCGTATGGGCAAACCTCGCGATGTAATAGACACCTTCCGCTGCCGCAATCGATTTCTCGTCACGTTGGTTGAGTGCCTGCACGTCGGCGTAAAACAAATCGACGTCTTCCTGGGTTCCGACCAGAGCCATCTGGAAGCGGGCTTCCAAAAGTTGTCCGACGGCCAGATGAAACTGCGGTCTGCGGACTTCTTCGTTCATGGTGAGGCGTAGTACTTTCGTCGCCATGTCCACGATACGTTCGTTACGTTCACGCCGGGTTTTTCGCGCTTCGGCAAGATCTGTCGGTACGGGTGAAATCCGGAGCTGTTGAATATCACGAAGTGTTTGAGTCGCCTCGTCGTCGGGGAACTGTGACTTCTGGCCGTTTTCCGGATTTGATTTCGATCCGTCCAGCTCACCGGATTTGCCGGCGTTATTGATGTTTGCCACGACACCCGGAGCGCGGGGATTCGCTTCAGTCGTCCCCGAATCTGCCGTCCGGACAGAATTATCGGTGGGCACTGTGCCGGCTGTTGCCGAACTCAGTTCTGAAGATCCATCGCCACATCCCGAGACGATCCCAATCACCAGCAGGACACTGGACAGCCGTGAAAATTTAGAAATCCACATCAACGTCGATCCTTCGCAGCGTTGGTTTTTGAACTCACATCGCACCGGGTTTTGTAGAGAAAACCGCCGTTCAGGAAAATACGAGTCTTGAAAGGGAACAATTTGCCCGAGTTCCGGAGGTCACTTTGTGGCAAAACTGCATGAGATTCAGTAGTTCTACGTCAGCGGCCGATCCCGCGTCGGAGACACGGGGAACAGAGGCGGAATCAGTAGTTCTGTGTTCTCACCAGGAATTTCGGCTCCACACAACATCCCAGGAAGAGTAAATTGGAAATTGATCCAGGCAACCTGCACGTATTGGCGATTCACGCCCATCCGGACGATATTGAGTTCCAGTGTGCGGGGACGTTGCGGCGACTTCGGAAACTCGGCTGCCGAATTTCCGTTGCGACAATGACGCCGGGAGACGGTGGCAGTGCAGAATTCAACGCCGAAGAAATCTCCACGATCCGACGCGAGGAGGCTCGCCGTGCCGCAGTGATTCTGGAAGCAGAATGCGCCTGTCTTGAATTCCGTGATTTATCCATCGTATTCGACAATGACAGCCGACGCCGGATGACGGAATTCCTGCGCCGCACGGCTCCGAATATCATCCTGACTGCACCGCCGATTGACTATATGCACGACCATGAAATCACGAGTGCGCTGGTGCGGGATGCGTGTTTCAATGCGTCCGTGCCAAACTATCGCACATGTCAATGGGATCCGGCTCCGCCGACGCTCAGGATTCCGTGGTTGTACTATGTGGATCCTGTTGAGGGAACCGATCATTTTGGAAATCGCATCGCGCCGGATTTCGTCGTGGATATTTCTGAGGAAATGCCCGCCAAGCTGGAAGCTCTGGCCTGCCACGCCAGTCAGCGTGAATGGCTTCGGCGTCAGCACGGAATGGACGAATACATGGATGCCTGCGAACGATGGAGTCGGCAGCGCGGTAATGAAATCGGGACGCAGTACGGCGAAGGTTTTCGTCAGTACAAAGGCCATCCACACCCGGTCACAAATCTACTTGGTGAATTACTTGGGATTCCGTAGGATGGACATGCATGCTTTAAAAAACAATGGCCCGCTTATTCACGGGGATTGAAGCATCTGGATTTCATTTGCCTACGCGCGCAATCGGGACGTTTTTCCCAGCCACGAAACAACCCAAAAA
>JAYUVA010000050.1:0-8785 GCA_043754375.1 Candidatus Kuenenia sp.
AACGATCCGTACCTGCGAGCCGCCGTAGTCAGTTCCCTGAACGCGGGCAATATCAGCAACACAATCGATCGCTTCGGCGCTGTCGTCCGGGGCGATGCTCGGGCCAGCAATCCAGGTGAGACAAAGATGCCGGGCTTCACCGCCGCAGAACGCGATGAACTGACGAGCATTCTTTACGAACAAGCCGCTTCGATCGCCAACGATGATGACCTTGAACGCCTGCTGTTACTCACGGTTGACGATTCAGACGACCGTCTGCAGGCATGGCAGTTGAAGAGCTTCGCCCGAATGCTGGACCGCCTGAATGCACGAGGCTGGTCGATGTCTGATCATTTTGTCAGCAAGGATTACCAGGCATGGATCGCGAATGCCTTTCAGATTGCGCGCAGGATGGCTGCGGATTCCGCTGAAGATGAGAACCTGCGTGTGGCTGCGATTCCGCTTCTGTTGCGAAATGTGGAACAGCCGCACGACGTAGCCACGTTGCAGGAAATGCTCACGCCGCAAACGCCTGTCGCCGTTCAGGAAGCCGCGATTCGGCATCTCGGTCAGCAATCGACTGAGTCATCCGCTGATGCCCTGCTGGCAGGTTGGTCATCGCATTCGCCACTGATTCGTTCACAGATTCTGACGGAAGTCTCGAGCCGTCCGGAATGGATCGTACGACTTCTGACGCAGATGGAATCAGGCAGCGTGGCCGTTGGTGAAATCGATGCCGCCATGCGACAGCGACTGTTGACGACTCGCAACGACGCCGTCCGTGCGCGACTTGAGAAAGTCTTCGCGTCCGGCACATCGGCCGATCGCAAAGCCGTGATGGAAGCCTTTCAACCTGCGTTGAAACTCGCAGGTGACGCAGCTCGCGGCGCAATGATCTTCGGCAAAAAATGTGCGACATGTCACAAACAGGGTGGAGTCGGCCATGAAGTCGGCCCTAACCTTGCGTCGCTCACCACGCGCACGCCGGAATCCCTCTTCACCGCGATCCTTGACCCGAGTGCCGCCGTCGAAGCCAAGTACCTCAACTTCGTCGTTGCCACCACATCAGGCCGCAGTGTGATCGGCATGCTCTCCACTGAAACCGGCAGCAGCATCACGCTGCTGGCGGCGGAAGGCAAATCCGAATCCGTCCTCCGCACCGACATTGAGGAACTCCGGAGCACCGGAAAATCGCTGATGCCGGATGGAGTTGAAAAAGACCTGACGCATCAGGACCTCGCGGACGTGATTGAATATGTGAAGACGCTGCAGAAATAGCGTCCTTGCGTATAAAGTTCCGGCTGCGTCGTTTTCGAATAAGAGAGCATTGCACTGAAACAGGAGCGGCGTTTTGAAAGTAGTAGCAGATATTGCTTCCGCTTCGCAAAACACGTGAGACCAAAGCCTTCCGTATACAAATCTTCCCTGTTGATGCGGATCTTTCACTGGCAGACTGTTTGCACAGTCCCAATCCTGAAAGATACATTGCGAGACTATTCGCGGATGCTGAAGCGCTCCATCTCGAACTGCTGCAGGAGTGAAATCAGATGTGAGACTCGTTCGTCGGTTGACGTACCGGAACGAATGCTGACGACAATTGCACCGGCAACGAGTGCGGCGACGCGGGCGACGCTGATCGGCAGCCCGAAGGGCTTCAGGTCGGCGTAGAGTTCTTCGTCGCTGCACACTTCGCCGAATTTCTGACCCTGATACGTGAATTCAATGCCGTACAGATCCCCACTCCACTGGTAGACGAACGGGCCATACAGCCCCTGACGACTGACAATCCAGAATTTGTCGTCGTTCAGAATGATCTCATTGGCGACCGAATGTGACACCGAAATCCTGCTTCCTGCCGTGAATCTGACGTCCGGGAACCGGACTGGAAGTCTGTCTGAATACCGCTGTTTTTGTGAGCGGCAAGACGCTAACCGCCGTTTTTTTCAGGTATTTCTGTAATGGGCACCGGCGGCTAGCGCCTTGCCGCTCACGATCCTGGAGTATCCGGACCGACGCCGAGCTCCGGAAACTGGACGGTATTTTAGCCTGTGACTGCAGTACGATGGCGTTTCGTCCGAAAAGAGGACAGATTGTTTCCGGCCTTTGAAAACCCGGAAATTTTGTGGGGCTGGGTGGAAAGCACGGGGTTGACAAAAGATTCACTGTCTGGCTATCAAACGCACAAATCAGGCGGGAGTTTCCCGCAAACACCACAAGATACAGGACTTACACGGGGTTGCAGGTCATGATTCTGACATATGAAGCAGGCAAAGTTACAGAATACGAAGCCACGATTTTCGGCAGCATCGACCTTTTTGATGCCGCAGACTTGGTCGCAAGTCCTCTCCTTCGTGGCGACGAGGACGAGGATTTCGACGAAGATTTCGGCGACGTTGACGCTGATGACGACGATGATGATGATGACGAAGTCGAAGACGATTTCGAAGACGATGACGATTTCGAAGACGATGACTTTGAAGACGACGATGATTTCGACGACGACGACGACGAAGAGGAAGAGGAAGAGGAATTGGACGAAGAACTATAACTGACTTCGCGGCTGAGTTTCCGCAACTCGTTGATTTACCCACAGGCAGGTCAGTTGAAGTAGACTGCGCCAAACCATAGCCTTCATGGCACTCCGTCGTCGGAGTGCCCTTTTTTATGGTTCCGGGATCAGGAGTCCTGCGGATGGACGGGTTGTGGGATGAGATTCAGGAAGCTCGGACATGGCTGGCTGGCCGCTGGTCGGCGACTCCGCGCGCGGGTTTAATCCTCGGCACAGGCCTCGGCGGGCTGGCGACGAAGATCAAGACCGATGTGGCCATTTCGTATACTGAGATCCCTCACTTCCCGCATTCCACGGCACCGTCTCATGCGGGCAAGTTGCTTTGCGGAACACTGGAGGGCGTCCCTGTGATGGCCATGGAGGGACGCTTTCACTACTACGAAGGCTACTCACTGCGACAGGTGACGTTTCCAATTCGTGTAATGAAGGCCATGGGAGCGGACACTCTGATTCTGACCAGTGCCGTGGGCGGCATGAATCCGCAGTACCGCCTGGCCGACATCGTGATTCTCGAGGATCACATCAATCTGATGCCTGACAATCCGTTGCGAGGCATCAACGACGACCGCCTCGGGCCTCGATTTCCCGATATGAGCCAGCCCTGGGATCGACTGCTCATTGAGAAGGCACGCAGGATTGCACTGGAACTTGGGATCTCGGCTCACAAAGGCGTGCTGGTTGCCGTTCCCGGCCCGAATCTGGAGACAAGGGCTGAGTACCGTATGCTGCGGCTGATGGGGGCCGACATTGTCGGAATGTCCACAGTACCGGAATGCATCGCGGCGACTCATGCGGGCCTGAGAACCGTCGGCTTTTCGATCGTGACCGACATGTGCCTGCCTGACGCATTGGAGCCAGCTGACATCACCAGGATCCTGAAAGTTGCGGCCAAAGGCGGTGAGCAGTTGGAACGCCTGTTGGTCGAATTCTTCAGACGGCTGGATGAACCTGCTCTGCAAACGTTTGAAATTTAGATTTTGTGAGCAGATTCCAGCCTATCAGCCGCAGGGCGTCATACCTCACGCGGCTGAGAACGAGGTATCAGCCGAAGTACTCCAGCACCCGTTTTTTGTAGGGAATGCGGACCGAACCGGACGCTAGCGGGTTGTTGATTTAATCGTTTAACCCTGAGCCGCAGGCGACGGCGTGCGTCGAAACCGTCGCCTGCGGCTCAGGGTTAAAAAAATTTGCTGACTGTGCACCCTAAATCAACAGACCGCCGGCGCGTACCGGCTGATAAAGCAGGGCCTTGTTCTGACCCGTGCGGAGTATAGCCCCGGTTCATGCACCACAAACCGGGGCTAACACCCTGCGGCCAATTGCGTTGCGGGCGAAGCCTGCGGCAAGTGAATGACCCCCTGATATTTCGGCAGATTCTGCGGCGGCGAATCCTGACGGCCGCCGGTCCCCGCCGTGAGATTCCGATGCGGTGCCAAATCCGCCGAAAGTCTATAATCGGCATCGCACACTTTTTCGCCGCGACGCTTCCCGATCACATCGGCGTGTTGACCGCAACGGACGGAACTGAGACGCTGCAATCAATTGGCAGCGTTCAATGCGCAAATCGCAATGCGATGACCGTGTGATACCTGTCGAAATCCTGTCCTCCCTCATCCTGTCTCTGCATCAGACAACGTCGGCGCTCGTCCGGTATCGTCTGAGCTCGCCTTTATATCTCCCTCTCTTCTGAGTTCCACCGCCCCGACGCCGTCATCCGCTGAACCAGCTCGCCTGGCGGTTGACGCATCTTCGGCAGGAGTCTCTCCATGCTGCACACAAAACATATTCGCGTTGTTCTGCTCTTCGCGGGCCTTGCCGGAATGTCGATTCCGGGCTGCGCGACGTCGTTCTTCGACACAGCGATGCTGAAGGCTGCTGCTCTGAAACCGTCAATCATGGACGGGCATGTCACAGAAAATCGCGCGATTACGCAGTTCACAGATGCGTTGATCGAAGATAACGAAAAGGCCTTCCGCCGCAGCGTGTCCACACGATTCGAACAACGCGCATTGCGATCGGCCGATGCGTGGAAGGATCTGGAAATCATGAAGCTGCCAAAGGTCAAGCTGGAAATCGACGACAGCACGTCCGTTGATGAGAACACCTTTGAGGTCATTGCCAAGGACGAAAAAGGCACCAAATACCAATTCAAGATTGTACGTGAGACGGAAAAACGTCGCTGGGTCGTGGATGATGTGCTGGTGCGTCAGCAGAAAAAGGGCACCAGCGCCACGAAGTCGGTTTCTGAAGTCATGGACCTGCTGCTGACTGTCCGGGAATTCCTGGCCACATGGCAGAGCAATGATCGATCGGCCATTCTTCCAGCCCTTGCCACCAGCCTGCGCGAACCCCTGGAACAGATGCCGGAACCATGGCTGAATCGGGTCGTAGAACGCGTGTCGTCTGAATGCGAAAGCGAAATGGCACGAAGACCTGAAATCCAGATGAATGAATCTGATGCGATCGTCAAAATGCCGTCAAAAAACGGTTATCTGTTGATGAAGGTCGCACGGGAAGACGACCACTGGCTGTTTTCCGACATTGAAGTGCGGCAACGAAAAACGGACGATCATCCCGGATCGGTGCTGCGGCAGGCCCGCGCTCTGAATACTGTTTCGCAGTTCCTCGCAGCGTACGGCAAAGAAGACAAAGTTGCTCTGAAGGCACTCTGCGACGAAACCTATTACAGCACATCACTGGAAATAGGCGATCTGTCCATGATCAGCATGCCGTCTGCGGAACACGCTCCGGACGACTTTGAAATTCGTTCATTCTCCGGGCAGCTGACCATCATGGTGCCGGATAAGACTCAAATTGTGCAACTTGATCTCGCGACGCCAAAATCTGACGATCGTAAAGCGATCCAGAAACTTGCTGAAGGGTCTGTGGAAACATCGTTCGTAATCCGCGACATTACCATTTACGATCGCCAGACGCGAAAACAACAGAAACTGGAATCTGCGTTCACGGCACCGATCCGAGCCATGTTATTCGTCTCCGCTCTGCATGATCAGAATCTGCCCATTCTGAAGCAGTTATCGACTAAAGAATTCTCCCACGGTACATGGGACCGCCTTGATCCGACACTTGTGTCGCATCTCCAGTTTTCAGAAGTTCCTGGCGGTGATTTGACGCTCCAGAACACCGATGTGCGCGGCGACACGACGGAAATGGAATTCATGTCCCAAAGCGGGCAGATCTGCAGCGTGATCATGCGCAGCGAAAACGGAACGCTGAACGTTGACGATATCCAGTATCCGAATGCTTCCGCACAGGTCGCTTCGCTGCGGAATCATCTTGAACTGACGGTCCCGATCGTTGAACTTGCCTCGGCCTGGCACAAGCACGACCTGCCAGGTGTCAAGCGAACGTGTTCCATGGACTTTAATCGACTGATCTGGGGAAATCTGAAGACTCTGCCAGGCGACTTCGACCGCCTTCCCGATATGTTGCTCGTTCCTGTTCAATCGACCGAGAGGCTGGCTGACTCACAGGCCGTGGTTGCTCTCGGACGTGACGGCGAACCACCGGTGAGCGTCCGGCTGCTGAAAGAAAACAGTGCGTGGGTGATCGATGAAATCTCCGTGCGGCAGCCGGACGGAGTCGTGTTTAACATCCGACAGAATCTGCGACGCGATATCGCTCAGAGGTTCCTGGACAATCCAGACGGAGGAATCATGCAGGCCGTCAATCAATCGACATCCGACAGTCCTGCGAGCGTCGTACATGCGTCAGGAGAATCTCAGACACCCCGACGCGGCAATCTGACACTGCCGTCAAGCGCAAAACCAAAAGCTCCATCGACCCGCGCGGCGCAGACAGCCATGACCCCTCCCGGGATCGACATGACTCCAGCTCCAAAGCCAGATGCCGCACCAATTGACGGAATCCAGAGATTCGGTCCCGCCGCCAGCGCCGCTGCGTTACAGGATGCTCCGTTGCACAGCAAAGCTGAAGTCGGGGAAATCCAGGAGGAAGATATTGTCTCCTTCAACGGCGCTCCTGAATCGAAATCAGCGGAAACCTCCCCGAGCCCGCTGGGCGACATCAGTCAGCATCCAATTGAGATTCCAGGTGAATGAAAGCCCAGCGAGGCATCGCGGCTCCGCCGCTCGCCTCAGACCAATCCTGCGATTCCCGTAGCTTGGCCATTCAACCGACATGAATGGCCATCCTACATTCGATCATTCGGCCATCGCACTCAACACTTGACTCAGTTGCTTTTCTCTTCAACCTGCTCCTCTGGCACCAGGCCGTTGGCCAGCAGGCGTCCGAAGATCTTGACGAAGCCTTCTTCAAGACGGATGCGGACTCGAGCCCCGGTTTCTGTCAGGCGTGAATCCATCTCGATCCGGTCGTCGCCTTCGGCCAGAGTTTCCCGGAAAATCTCGCCACCACGCTCGCGGCGACGAGTCTGAGCAGCTCGCCGTGCCGCACGCGCGTCATCGCCGCTGCCACCTTCGGCACCGGCTCGTGGGGCTGCATCGGCCGGTGCAGCTGGTCTTGGAATATCAGTTAATTTTGTCGAGGCTTCTGCACCCGCCGCCTGCTCTTTTTCTTCGCGTGCTTTTTTGCCGGCGGTATCGGCGATTGTGGCCATTTCGACCAGCTGATTGACATTCACAATGATGCGGAAATTTGGCGGCGTGCGGAATTCCTGAGGCGACTGATTGGACTCTTCCAGCTGATCCATCACACCCTTGAGTGTGTTGTATGACTCTTCACCGCCCAACACCGCCCATACCGAACGAGCGCCGACGCCGACGGTCAGACCGATATCCTTGCCGAAGACTTCAACGGCTTCCGCTGGCTGCAGTGCAAACGTCAACCGATGAAACGTAATTCCCTGATGCTCACCTGATCCGATCTGCAGCGTTCCCGCCTGCTTGATTTCGTCAACGTCTTTCAACCGTGTCATCGCATCCAACAGACCGGCCCCCATGGCATCGCCTTCTTCGACGCGGGATGCTCCCACGATCGCCAGCTTGCCGGAGGAATCTCGATAAAACTGAGCGAACACATCGACATGTCCGACTTCCAGACTCTTCTGAATCGCGGAGAGACCCTTTCCGATCGGACTGTTTTCATCCGGCGTGGCACCAAGTTTGTTCTCTTCAATGAGTCGTGTGACTTCCATGCGGATGCCGTCCATCATTTCAATGTAGGCTTCTTTGTCGCGGTCGGCCATCATGGATGACATGGAAAGGGACACAGCCGCGTTTTCGTCCAGAAGCGGAATGAAATAGCTTGGTCGCTCGGTTGACTGCAGGATTTCCTTCAGCATTTTCGTGCCTTCCAGAGCATCGACCACAAAATCGATGTTCACGGCATGTTCTTCCTGCACAACATCAAGGCCAATCGTAATCTTTTGACAATCCATGATGAATGTATTCAAAGCATCGAGTGCGCGAGCGCCTTCGGTTTTGCGGATACGATACGCACCTTCAGGTTCATCGTCTCGCTGTTGCAACTGTGTCGAAATTCCCGACGTGATGACGCTCATCAGCAGCGTACGTGTCGCGATCGGCAGCGAGTCCACATCCAGACTTACGGACACATCGAATTGCTGTGCCTGGCTGGCCAGTAGTTGAGCGGGATTAGGAAGTTTACGGTCGAGTGCCTCTTCTGGAGGGTCGTTGCCCAACGGCATGAATGCGTAGCCGTCGCGAAGCAAAATTGGATACGTGCGGTTCGGACCAATGACTTCGTATCGGCCCTCCTCACTGCCCTTGCTGATGACGACCGGAGCTTTCTCGACCAGCTTTGTCGCGGCTTCCACTGAATCGACCGGCACAAAGCCGATGAATTCCGGAAGCGGTGGAAATGCCACCGGCAAGTATACCATCACGCCAAACGGCTTTTCGCGATTGAAGCCCTCAAGATCATTCAACGATCCAGACAGCCATTCTTCCACAAACTTAAAGGCATCAGGCGTCCCCGCTACGTCAAAGATATAGCGAGCTTCTTCTACAAAACGGTCGGCACTGGCAAACGTGACCGTGGCGAGCGGACGAGTCCCCTCTTCGATCAATGTGAACCCTTTTTCTTCCTTTTTTTCATCAGATTTTGTTTGACCATTCACTACCGGAGAAAAACAAATCCCGGCGATCGCGAGCGACAGCAGAATCCGACCGCAAAAAACGGCAAAACGTCCTTGAGTACGGCTCGAAGGGAAATGCATAAGAAAACCTGCGTTGAAAAAGTGGATTGGGCGGACTGATGTTCTGGAAATGGAAC
>JAYUVA010000051.1:0-3184 GCA_043754375.1 Candidatus Kuenenia sp.
CTTCACCCGCATGACCAGCCTGAAAGCCAGACTGAACAAAGCCAGATCGCGTCTGCTCGGCACGGCGGCGAAAGATATCGTCGTGCCGTTCGAGTTGCCGTGTGATTGTGGTCTTCGCGTCACCGGAATTCGGCGGACATCATACCAGATCGGGATTTGCACGGGGTGTGATACCAGAATTTATGTGCTGCCCGTCAACGTCTATCCAGCCACGAAGCGCGTGCCCAGTGAAGTGCTGGACGGATCTGTTACCAGTCGCTTGAGCGTGATCCTGCGGGATCTTGTCGTCGGTGAACACAAATCGGCTCCGGAATCGAAGTTATCGGCGAAACCAGCAACGATTCCGGGACAGCGTCGATCCGCGTCGCCTGCCCTTTATGATGGAATTCCAGCAGAGAGTGATTCATCAGATGGCGAAAAAGTCGCGGGGAAGCGTAACCGGAAATCAAACGCTCCAGCAAGGATTTCGCCAGCGGCAGCAACGCTTGTAGCCGAACAGATTCTTGTCGAAGAGCCGGTGGTTCGCGTTCCTCGTCCAGGTCTGGCTGTTGTCATGCGGCGTGTGTTCACGCCTTTTCGGCTGCTCATGCTGAGTGCTACAGTGCTGGTCGCCGTGACGGGGTGGTGGATCGTGACACAGCGTCGCATGGAGGACGCTCGCAAGACCTGGCGACGCGAAATGGATGTTGCCGAACAGGCCCTTGAAGACAAAGATCTGGTGGCGTTGCACGAATCACTTTCAAAAGCTGTGGCCGCAGCCGACACCCTGCAACGCGACGACGCTGAATCGCGTCGAGCGGGTTCGTTGTTGCTGCAGACACTGGCCGTACAAGACCTGAGTTCCACTGACCTGGTTTCGATGCTGTCCGGTTGCGTCTCAGACGATGGCGCTTTCAACACAGCCAAAGCGGAAGCAGCCGCAGCATCGCTCAATGGAAAATGGTTTGTGTTTGAATGCTCATTGCTGCGTTCTGAAAACGGACTGAAGGCTGATTTGCCTCTGATTGTGGATTCTGTCCCGGTGACGATCACGATTTCATCAGATTCGCTGCAACGCGCCCTGACGGCACTGCCGCAGTCTCCACTGATGTTTGTGGCGTCCGTAGATTTCTGCCGGGTTGTCGATCGTGGGCCGGAGTTTCAAATTCAGCTCAGCGGCAATTCATCGACACTCATCACAACCCGGTATCACGCCGCTCAAATGGGTTTTACCGCTGAAAACTCGCCAGGCATTGATGCTTTACTTGAACGTCAGGCTGAGTTTCTGAAGACTGCGCCCACGGGAGTGGAGAGCCATCAATGAACCCTGCGATTCTGAAGTTGACCTTGCTCGGCTTACTCCTCGTGCAGTCTGCCGATGCTCTGGGGCAGTCAGTCACGATTCAGGACCTGCTTGCGAACAAGGAACAATGGCCGACGTATGCAGTCGATGGCCGAAAGTTTCAGTTCGAAGGCCGGTTCGAAGGTCGTTCGGCAAATACTATTAAGATCAGCAGGTTCGATATCGGTTGCAAGCTTCCGTCGAATGGCACGTTTCCGGATGGAATCAGAAGCGGCCAGCGAATCGAATTGATCGGACGATTCCTGTCTGAGAACGGAAAACTCTTCTTTGTCGTCTCCCGAATTCTGATCAAAGACACTGACATTGACCGGCTACGCTCGCGCGTTCAAGGAATCCCCGCTGACCAGCCTGCCAGACTCCTGGATCTGGCGGCCGAATTTCAGAACGACGCGGAGTTTTACGATGATGCCACCCTGAAGACTGAAATCACCGCCGTACGGACCGACAGTCTTTCACGACTCCGCGGGATGGCTCGCGGCGACGTGACAAAACTGCGTGAGCTTCTGCAACAGAGTCAATCACTGGGCGTCAAACCGGAATTCATCCAGACGCTGCAATTTGAATCAATCTATGCGGCATCCAAAGCGCCGCACGCAGACGTGGATGCCTTAGTCGCAGAAACGAAATCGTCCTGCGACGGATGGGATCGGCTCGTGCCGCCGATTTCGGATCGTCTGAAACTGGCATTCGCAAGAGACGCAATGGCCACTTTTCTTGGCGCTCAGGAGGCAGACCGACGAGGCTTGCATCGTCTGTTGTACAAGTCACTGCGACTGCGTCAGCTTCAGATGATGATCAGGACGGATGGAGGCAACGGACTGGAAATCTCCAGACTGGTTCGCACGGAGTTCGGCGATGACGATCCGCTGGCTGCGGACTTTGAAGAACGCGAGGTTCAATACAGACTGACACAACTGGCAACTCTTTCCCGGGCAGACCTCAAAGGACTCACGGAATTGCTGACCCGGCTGAATCGCGCTGCGCAAGTGCCGGATGCCGTTCGCGACTGGTTGCGGGCTCAGGAACGAAAATTTGGTACATCAAATCTGGCGGGACTCATACGCACGGCTGATGAGTACCTGTTTGTAGCCGACCTGCTGCAGTCAGCCGAATATCAAGCGCAGGGCGTGGAGCTGCTGAAGCAGGCATGGACCAGTGCCAGTGAGTCTTCGCCAACTGACGCCGATCAGATTGCCGATCGACTGAAGCGGCTCGGCTGGGAACGCCTCAATCACAAATGGATGACAAACGCGCAGATGAATTCGCTGCCAAAGGATGACGTGCAACTGGCGATTCGTGAAGGCCGCATTGTGCGTGGAATGAGCGTGCAGCAGGTCGTGCAGACATTGGGACAACCCACGAAAATCTCGCGAATCGCATCGCGGAAGTCGGTGTGCGAAATGTGGAGCTACGAAGCAGAAGGTTCTGCCGGCATGGTGATCCGTTTTCGTCGCACCCTGATCGATGCGACAACATCGAGCATCGTCGAAGACGTCTCCCGCATCCCGGTGCGGCGAAGTCAATAATTCGGCGAGCTGTGCGGCGTCAGCCCACCGGCACGTTGCGACGAAAACGCCAGACAACGCCGTCAAAGATCATGCGTCGCCTGGAATTTCCGGTTCAACGACAAATCATATGCGCGGCCCGGAAATCGATAATGATCCTGCGCGGGCTTCGCCCGCAACCCAGCGTCTCAGGATCGACGAAGGGCCGGGGAAATGTAACGTCTCAAACGTGCATCATCCTTCCATTGCCGCCTTTCTGCCAGATGACGACAAGGCCACCGGAACGGCCATTATCATCGCTCCTGGCGCGGGAAGAGCGGTCGAAACACACCGTCGA
>JAYUVA010000052.1:0-3460 GCA_043754375.1 Candidatus Kuenenia sp.
AACGAAACGCTTAAACAGCAGCTCGTACAGGCTCAGACGGCATTTGATGCTGCAAAGAAAGCGGCTGACGACACCACGATCGTTGCCGCAGATGCCGCAAAGAATCAGGAAGAAGCGTCCGCGAAGAAATCGGTCGCTGAAGAGGCTCACACGAAAGCTCAAATGGAACTGCTGGTCGCTCAACAGTTCCTGCAGCAGGCTCAGCAGGAAAAACAGAGAGCAGACCAGTTCGCCAGTCAGAAGCAGAACGAAGCCAACGCACGAGCCTTCAACGTCAACGTGCCATCCAATTCGCTGGCAGTCAAGGTTGTCGAATTCCCAATGACGGTCGATACGATGCCGGAAGCCCTCACGATTAATCAAGGGGAAAAAGCCGAGGTTATTCTCAAGGTGTCACGCCAATACGAATTCATTGGCGCGATCAATGTGCAGAGTCTACTCCCTGCTGGCGTTGGTGGGATCAGTATTCCCGGAGTCAGCATCCCGGAAAACATGCCTGAAGCCAAATACGAAATCACTGTGGCTGCAACGGCGACCGTCGGCGAACACACGCTCAACGTGCAGTTGCAGATGAATTTCAATGGACAGAACCTGGTGATGGAACGACTAATGAAGCTGACGGTAGTTGAGGTGAAGAAGTGAAGAACGAGTAGGCAGTAGGCAGTAGGCAGTAGGCAGTTGGCAGTTGACGGACGGTGTGGAGGTGAACAAT
The DNA here is from genome assembly GCA_043754375.1 of Candidatus Kuenenia sp. Taxonomy (GTDB): domain Bacteria; phylum Planctomycetota; class Planctomycetia; order Planctomycetales; family Planctomycetaceae; genus SXXK01. The sequence goes on from JAYUVA010000052.1 coordinate 713, forward strand.
TTATGCAAATCCGATACATCCATGTTCTGTTTTGTGGCTTCGTGTTCATGGTCAAAGTCACCAACGCTGGGCCGCCAATCGCTGTCGATATCATCCTGCGCGTTGATGCTGTTGCGTTTGACAAGGAAGTTCTGCCCATCCTGCAGAAGAATTGTCTGGCTTGCCACTCGGCAAGTGAGAAGCAGGGGGAACTGGTTCTCGAATCGCCTCAGGCTATTTTGAAAGGCGGCGACACGGGACCGGCGGTGGTGGCGGGGCGTGGTGCTGACAGTTTGCTGATCCAGATGGCCTCGCATCAGGCGAAAACTGTGATGCCGCCGGAAGGTAATGATGTCGCTGCTGGCAATCTGACGTCGCAGGAACTTGGACTGATAAAGCTGTGGATCGATCAGGGCGCACGCGGCACGGGCGGGATTGAATCAATGTCGCCAAAGCAGATGCGACCGCTGCCAAAAGGAATTACCGCGGTTCAGGCGGTGACTCTGACGCAGGACGGACAGTACGTCGCTTTTGGACGGGGAAATCAGATCCTTCTGCATCATGTGCCGACGGGACAACTGGTGACCGCACTGACGGATCCGGCGCTGGCGGGTTCTTCCGGAGGGGCTCATCGCGACTTAGTGCAATCGTTAACGTTGAATGTCGATGGCGATCTGCTGGCTTCGGGTGGATTTCGAGAAGTGAAGTTGTGGCGTCGGCCAAAAGACGTGCAGAAGCTCAACATTGCTACGGGCGGTCCGGCATCAGCCATGACCATCAGTCCCGATCGAAAGTGGATTGCAGTAAATGGACCGGCAAACATCGTGCGACTGTTCAACGCTGCTGATGGTGCCGCAGGCCCGACGCTCACCGGGCACGCAGATGTCGTAACGTCGCTGCAATTCACGAGCGATGCCCAGCGACTCGTTTCCGGATCACTGGATCAGTCGATTTGCGTGTGGAACATCGCTGATGGTTCGCTGGCGGGTCGCATTGAAACACCGACGCCCGTAAAGGCGGTTGAATTGGTGAGTGCGGAAAGCGAAACAGAGTGGATTGTTTCCGGGGGCGGCGACAACCTGCTGAGGCTTTGGCAGATGCCAGCGGCCGCCCCGACACGACTTGCGTCATCGCCCGCGAATCTGGAACGTACCGTGATCAGTCGTGATGGGCGATTGCTCGCGATGATTGATAACACCGGCACCGTGAAAATCATCGCCGTGCAGTCGGCAGCGACTCCGGTGATCGAGCAGGACATTGCCGCATGGAAGATCGAAGGCGGCATTACTTCGCTGGACTTCGTCCGCAAACCCGGTTCACCGGAACCGACCGCCGACAATCTGCGAGAATGTTACAACGTGCTCGCGGGAACGCTCGATGGCTCGTTGCAGCTCTGGAGTCTCTCCCAACAGAAACTGTTGGATACATGGAGGGGTGGCTTGGTCGCAGTGAGATCCGTCGCCGGCAGTGTGGACGGGACGATGGCAGTCTCTGGATGCGAAGACGGTGCGATGTTTGTCTGGAACCTGAACGCCGCTCCGTCAGTGCCGCTGCAAGCCGCGACGGGCGAAGAGTTCGCACTCATGGTGCTCAGCCCGACTCGCAGACAGCTTGCGACCGTTGGTATCAAAGACGGCCAGCCTGCGATCATAGTTCGCAGCACGGAGACGAACACGATTACGCATTCGCTCATCGGTCATACTGGCAGCATCCTTTCGCTTGCCTTCTCAAACGATGATGCGCGCTTGATTTCCGGGGGCGACGACAAAACGATTCGCGTCTGGGATCTCAATAATGTGGCCCAGCCGGAACTCAGGAAACTGGAAGGTCTCACGGCTGCTGTCACAGCGGTGGGAAGCAACAGCGATGGCAGTCAGATCATCGCTGGCTTTGCGGACAACGCTTTGCGATTGTTGAACGCGGCAGACGGATTGGTGCTGCAGGAATTCGTTGGCCACGCAGGCGTCGTCTCGGCCGCCGGATTCTGGGCCGGTCAACCTTTTTCCGTCAGCCGGGACGCGACCGTTCGATTCTGGAACGCGGCTGATGGTGCGCAGGTTCGAACATTCAGTCTGCCTACTCCACCAACATCATTCGCGCTGTCAGCCGACTCGCAGCGCATGGCATTTGGTGGTGCCGACAATCAGGTTCGCATTCACCAAACAGACAATGGCGGCGTTCTTCAGACCTTGCCGGGATTTGCGACCACAGCGACTTCGCTGAGTTTCTCGCAGGACGCTCAGTTGTTGTCTGTCGTCAACGTCGATGGCCGAGTCTCCCTCTTCAACACCACGAACGCGCGGCTTCGCGAAGCATTCACTGATTCGAAGGTCAAGTCAGCAGTCTTCTCTGCGACGACAACGCTTCTGGTTGCTCGCGCGAACGAAGTCATCGCAGCACAATCACCGCGATTCCTGCAACATCTCGACGGAAATGCCCAGCCTGTCCGGGGGATGGCCTTTCATCCCAACAACCAGTTGGTGTTTGCGGTCGCTGCGGATGGATCGCTGCGAGGGTACTCGCCGCAGAATGGACAGGCCACGTTCAGCACAGGCCACGGAGCCGCTGTGAACGATCTGGCAGCGTCCCTTGACGGCCAGTTCATGGCGACGGCCGGCGAAAACAACGTGGTTCGTATCTGGAACGCATCTGGTGGTAGCGCCGGATCACAGCAACTCACGGGATTTTCCGGTCCGGTTCATCGAGTTGCTTTTTCCGCAGATGGTAAGCAGATACTTGCAGTGTCAAACGGCGACAAACCGACTGCTC
>JAYUVA010000053.1:0-5444 GCA_043754375.1 Candidatus Kuenenia sp.
GCCAGGCCGCAACTCGTGCCGATCACTCCCAGCACCAGCGCCCCCGCACCGATGCCACCCGCGATCACCTGCCCGCGATTAGGCTTCACGAACTTGTGGAATGGGTAAGCCGCTGACGGCGGGCAGGCCAGCACGGCTCATCAGCCAGATAGCGCTGCAAATCGGCCGCGAAGCCGACAGCCGTCTCGTAGCGGCGGTTGCGGTCCTTCTTGAGGGCCTTCATCACGATCCAGTCCAGTTCGCCGCGGACAAGCTTCGTCAGTTTGGCTGGCTCTCCGATTTGCGCGAGCAACTTATAGGGGCCGATCCGCGTGCCGGGCATTTCGCTGATCGGATGAATGTCCGTTGGATCTACACAGACGTCGCATTGCCTCGGCCGCAGCGGCAAAGAAGTGTCCGCGATTATCCCATGTCTGGGTAGCACCGGTCGGTCCGACCAGCTTCAACCACGCTTCATGCACCAGTGCCGTGGGTTGCAACGTTTGTCCCGGTTTCTCCTGAGCCAGCCGCGCCGCCGCCGCCAGTTTGCGCTATTCGGCGTACACCAGCGGCAACAGTTGATTGGCCGCCGTCGGATCACCTGATTCGATTTGCGACAGGATTTGCGTGACGTCGGAGATGTGGCAGGTTGTAATCGTTGTCCGGTCTGTGGGACACGAACTGTCGGGTAAAGTCGCTTCAGAATCTATTTTTAGCCTGCATCTGTCCGACACCCCGACGCTATTTGGTTCCGCATACGTTTCAGGACATGTTACAGTTTAGTCAAGCGTCGGGTGCGATGGCAGACCTATCGTGTCCAGACTACAGGATTCTGGCCCATTGTTCTTCCAGCTTCGTCGCTGACACGCTCACTGCAGTACCGAGTTTCTGAGCGAAGAGCTGGATGCGGAATTCTTCCAGCATCCAGCGGTAGTGTGTCAGCATCGGGTCGATGCGATGTTGACGCTGGTGATCTTTGAGCGTCTGCTCGTAACGAGCCAGCCACGGCGAGAATTCGCTTTCCAGGGACTGTTCCGTTTTCAGACCACCGGATGACAATCTGAGCAGCCGTTGGCGGATACCTATAAAATAACGCGGGTACTGGATCAGCCACGGCCACGGGGTTTCAATCAGAAAGGTCGGATGCACGAGAGCGGTCAGTTGCGACTTCATGTTGTTCAACAAATGATCCCAGCCGGGGCCCCGCGTCTGGTCCAACGTTCGCCGAGTTTCATGGTATTGTTGAAAAAGCTGCGGCATAAACTGCACGAATTCCTGCGAGATGAGTCCCAGTCGTTCGCGGCCACGCTGCAGAGCCTTATCGAACGCACCTTTCGTTCGCGCGAGCGGTTGATCGGACAGCCAGGCACGTTCTGTCATCAGCAGCGACAGATGGTTCATCAGTTCGAGCCCCTTAATCGACGATGAAAGCAACTTCACCTGTCCGATCTGCGGCATGTTACCGATCTGGATGAGGATGCGTTTTCGTTCGGAGATCAGAATCAGCTTCTGGAGTCCCTTGCGGAGAATCCGGTTGGCCTCGTCAGGAGTCTGGCACAGCATCAGGCCGACCGTTTCACCGTCATCACGCAGCGAAGGAAACGACCGCAGCAACATGCCCGCGCGTGTGATTTCGATGTGTTCTGGAATGTCGAACCAATCCCACGTCCTGAATCCTGAACGCATCCATTTTGCCTCTTCCGGCGATGGTCCGCTCACGGCAACCGATTTTTCTGCGGAAGCAAAAGCCGCCTGGGATCTCTGAATCAGCGTGGCACGCAGCTGTTTCAGATCCCGGCCTTCGATCACGGTCTTGCGCTGATCGTCCACGACGCAGATGTTGAACTTCAAGTGATCGGCGAGCGTGTTCAAATCAAATTCACGCGAATCAATGCGCTCGCCGCTGATTTGCGACAGTCGTGCAGCGACGCCCGTGAGCAAGTCGCCTTTGCCGAATTCCAGATCGCCGTAAACCAGTTTTGCCGTGTCCGGCGCAGGCACAAAATGGCGGCGCAGCTGCTTTGGCAGAGCTCGAATCAATGCCAGGACTTTTTGTTCGAGCAGACCGGGCACCAACCATTCCAGGCGTGTGTCAGTGAGTTGCCCGAGCCCCTCGACAGGCACGGTCACGGTCACACCGTCGGCAACACAACCAGGATCCAGCTGGTACGCGAGCGGCAGATGCATGGCTCCGAACTGCGCAGATTCAGGAAACAATATCGCCTGTTCAAAGCGATGCGTTTCATCAGCGAACTGATTGATGTCAAACTGCAACAACCTGGCGTTGCGGGTCACGGTTCTCTGAAACCAGCGTCGCATGCGATCACGGTCGCTGCATTCATCGGGAATCTGCGTGGCATAGAATTCAAACAGAGTCTCATCGCCCGGGATCAGGTGGTGCGATCGAGTCCTCGCCTGCAGATCCTTGAGCTGTTCCAGCACATCGTGATTGTGTTTGAGAAACGGAAACTCATGCCCCCAGCCTTTCCGCTTTGCTGACGTGTTGGACGCCGTGCTGCGACCGGGGCGGACTTTGGTCGCACCGAGCAACAACAATTCTTCTTCATCGTCGTAGTCTTCGCCCGGATCACCGTCGGTGTCGGAATCACCAAACAGCAGGCCGAATTCGACCAGCCCGTGCTGAATCAGCATCTCCCGTGACTTCACGGGATCGACTTTCGCGTAGGTCACCTTGCGCCGCGAGACAATCGGCAGTCCCCAGAGGCTGACCTTTTCGAAGACCATGATGTTGCCCGCCACCGGATCCCAGTGTGGCTCTGAATGCTCACGTGTGATCAGATGTCCGGCGAGCGGTTCGATCCATTCGGGCTGAATGCGGGCGATGGTTCTGGCAAAGCGCCGGCTGGTTTCAACCAGTTCGCCGGCCACAAACCATTTCGCGCCTTTGGGTGCGAGCGCTGAGCCGGGCCAGATCGCAAGTGTGTTTCCTCCGGCTCCCAGAAAATCGCCGTTCGGTGTCTGGCAACCGATGTTGGCCAGCAGGCCGGTCATCAGAGCTTTGTGAGTTGCGGCAAAATCGTTGTGGCGGGTCTCGTTCGGCGAGCGGTTGGGCGTCAGCCCTCCGTGTTCACTGTCCTTCTGCGATGTGCTTGTTTTCTGAGGCGCTTTCGGTTGATTTTGCGCGGTGGTGTTTGGCTTTTTGTCGTTCGCGTGAGGGGATTTGCACGGAGGGCTGACGCCCTGCCGCTCGCCTCGATGGCGATCATGCAGTGCCTTCGCGGCTTTCGCAATCGCCGGATCATCACTCTCTGACAGTAAGTCCTTTAACTGCGCATGGACATCCACCCATTCCCGCATCCGCATGTACGACAGAAAATTCTGCTGACACCATTTGCGAACCTGACTGTGCGAAGCGGTCTTTTGTTTGTCGTGCCATGCGTCCCACAGATTCAGAATCGTCAGAAAGTCGGAATCGCGGTTGTAGAATTTCCGATGAGCCTCATCCGCTGCCTGCTGTTTCTCAATCGGGCGTTCGCGAGGATCCTGGCTCTCCAGCAATGCGGCGATGGCGAGAACTTCCGGCAGTGCGTGTTCATCGACGGCGGCCAGAATCATGCGGCTGATGCGCGGATCCACAGGCAACTTTGCCATGCGGCGACCAATCCCGGTCATCTCGCCCTCGATCGTGATGGCACCAAGTTCTTCGAGTGTCTTATAGCCTTCCCGAACGGTGGTCGAACGTGGCGGATCCAGGAACGGAAATTCTTCGATGCTGCCAAGGCGCAGGTTGATCGTCCGAAGAATCACGGCAGCAAGATTCGTCCGCTGAATCTCCGGAGCGGTAAACGCTTCGCGGCCGTCGAAATCCTCCTTGCTGTACAAACGAATGCAAATGCCGGGACCGACACGTCCACAGCGCCCGGCACGCTGATTGGCCGACGCCTGAGAGACCGGCTCAATCGGCAATCGCTGCATGCGGGATCGTGCCGAATAACGACTGATGCGAGCCGTTCCGGTGTCCACGACATAACAGATACCGGGCACGGTGAGTGACGATTCCGCCACATTGGTCGCGAGCACGATCCGTCGATGCCCGTACGGCGAAAAAACTTTTGTCTGATCGGCCAGCGAGAGTCGTCCGAACAACGGCACGATTTCAGTCGGCATCTGCGGCGTGTCGCCCCGAAATCGTCGTCCGCCGAGGACCTTAGCGGCTTCGCGGATATCGCGTTCAGTGGGCAGGAAGACAAGAATATGTCCGGAGTCATTCGCCGTGACTTCTTCAACAGCATCGGTGACGCCATCGAGCCAGTCGCGGGGTATGCGGCTTTCGTCTTCGCCCATGCCGGCGTCAGGATCGTCGAGAGGTCGATATCGAATATCGACCGGATACATACGCCCCGAAATCTGCAGTACCGGAGCCGGCTGACCATCTGTTCCAAAGTGATCCGCGAACCGCGCGGCATCAATCGTCGCCGAAGTAATGATCACCTTCAGATCGCGCCGCCTGGGCAGCAGTCGTTTGAGATACCCCAGCAGGAAATCGATATTCAAAGATCGCTCATGGGCTTCGTCCACGATGATGGTGTCGTATTGATCAAGAAAGTGATCTGTCTGAGTTTCCGCGAGCAGGATGCCGTCGGTCATCAGACGCACACGCGTGTTCGGTCCGCTGCTGTCGGTAAAGCGGATGCGAAAACCAACTTCCTGCCCCAGCCGACAGTTCATTTCTTCCGCCAGCCGCGCGGCGACTGATCGAGCGGCGATCCGACGTGGCTGAGTATGTCCGATGACTCCCGAGAGGCCGCGCCCCATTTCGATGAGTATCTTCGGCAGTTGCGTTGACTTGCCGGAGCCCGTTTCACCGCAGAGCACAATCACCTGATGATCGCGAATTGTATCAATGATCTCCTGTTTCCTGGCGACGACGGGCAGTTCCTCGTCCCAATTCAGTCGCGGCTGCCAAACCGCCCGTTGTTCGCGACGTTGCAGTGACTTCTGCAGCAGTCCTCGTAGCTTATCCAGCGTGCGATCAAACGGCTTTCCGGACTTCTCCGAATCCTTCACGGCGTGCAACATTTTGCGCAGCGAAAACTGGTCCGCCTGCATGGCGAGCGAAATAGACTGTTCAAGTTCCCGGAGAGAAGACATCGTTCCAGTGCGACACGTCAAGTGGGCTGTGGGTTATGAAAAATCCGGCGAGTGGCGGGCAGCAGCCCTCCGGTCCATCGACGCGGCAGATGTACGGTATCTTTGTCAGTCTGCCAACGGGAATTCCTCAGGCATGTTTTACAGCGATTCGGGTCATTTTTCTCACTCAGGCACGCGGCCAATGCGAACCCATTGAGGATCGCTCGATGCATCCTCGTCGCTGAAGCGTCAACAGAAAGGGAATTTGAACCACGAATGAACCCAGCGCGGGCTTCGCCCGCACCCCAAAGTAGCCATCACGCTCCGCCGTGATGAGCATTTGTCGATCGACATCCATCTGCCGAGACAGAATT